>JAFBAF010000159.1 GCA_019247895.1 Parafilimonas sp.
ACGGCTTGCATCTCTTGGTAATTCATTTGGTAAATTACCAACTGCCATCACATCAATGCTGTTTGGCAAATAGGGCTTTGTTCTTTCAAGGCTTTTTTTATCAACACCGTAAATAGGATCAAGCATTGTGCAATCACCAAGATTAACCGGCACACTTCCAAGCGCATCATCAGTTATGTCCGCAATAGTTTGTATGCGAAAATCAGCGGCGGTTATATCGTCCGCTTCAAATAACCGTGGAATATTTTTATCCCAATAAACACCGTTCATTAAAACATCTGTTTGCGCACAATACGGCTTAAACAAACATTCATACTGTTCAGGATTTACATGAAAATCTTCTCTTGAATAAGTTCTTTTTTCCTTATGTGTATATAATGATGAACCTTTTAAATGTACATAAACAGGATAAGAAAATTGCTTAGATAAATATTCTTCCGCTTCTACTTCCTGCACATCCATCAAATTCATAATTTCCAAAATGCCATGCGCAACGCGGCCACTTCCCGTAACGGCAATCTTTATATTAGGTAATTTCAAACCAAAGTATGTATGAATTAATTCGCGGTAATCTTTTTGTTTAAACACTCTGCCAAGCTTAAATTTTCCGCTCCGCTCGCCATAAGCCATAATACCGTTATGCGCACCAACAATGCCTGCAAAAAAGCCAAAGCCAATTATGCGCTGGCCATCTTCATGCTCCAAACATTCATAATCAATCAGCGTAATATTTTTTTCGACCATCGCATGCATCAGCTTTTGATTGTAGGGCTGTGCTTTTTTTGTGTGTGAAAAAAACATGTATGTTTTGTCGGGCAACAGCATTTCAACCGGCACTTCCTTTATACCAAGTAATAAATTACATTCACTCAAATCATCTTTCAATTGAACACCCGATTGCTGGTACTCTTTATCAGTATAGCAACGTTTATCAGAAGGTTGAACAACGATTTTAAAGTCAGTATTTTTTAATAGCCACCTGCATTGTGAAGGTGTAAGTGCCACTCGATTATCTGCAGGATTTTTGCCTTCACGAATTAATCCTATAACAAGCATTCAGTTTTTTTTGCTCTGCAAAGAAACAGTATTTGAAGAAGAATTTTAATGTTACCGGCTTTTGTGCAAGTATTGGGCTTCGTTGTGCCACTCCCTTGTACAGTTGATTTTTCATGGCAGCAAAAGCTTTAGTGTTTCAAAAATCTTCAAGGTATTTAAATAACAACATTTACCATTCTATTTTTTATAAAGATGAACTTCTTTGGTTCTTTACCTTCAAGCCATTTTTGAACAATATCATTTTGTAAAACAATTTCTTTCACTTCACTTTCACCTGCATCTAAAGATATGTTCAATGTTGTGCGTAATTTTCCATTTATGCTGATTGGATATTCTTTTGACGATTCAACTAAATACTTTGCATCAAATATTGGATAAGCTGCATCTAAAACAGAACCGACCTCACCCCGACCCTCTCCAAAGGAGAGGGAGTTGTGCAATGCATGATATAATTCTTCTGCAATATGCGGCGCATAAGACGATAACATGATCACCAATGGCTCCAGAATTTCTTTTTTGTTACACTTTAAATCAGCTAATTCATTTGTACAAACCATAAATGCAGACACAGCTGTATTATAAGAAAAACGTTCTGTATCTTCTTCAATTTTTTTAATGGTTTTATGTAAAATTTTTAATTCAGCATCTGTTGCTTTATCATTTGTAACAGCAACCTCACCCCCCGCCCTCTCCAAAGAAGAGGGAGCCGTTGCAGCATCCTTATAAAACAAACGCCAGAATTTTCTTAAAAAACGATGTACACCTTCAATGCCCTTTGTATCCCAGGGTTTGCTTTGTTCAACCGGGCCTAAAAACATTTCATACATGCGGAAAGTATCAGCGCCATATTTATCAACTAAATCTGAAGGATCAACTGTGTTGAATTTTGATTTAGACATTTTTTCTGTTTCAACACCGCAGATATATTTTCCATCTTCTAAAATAAATTCTGCATTCGCATATTCACCATTGCGCCATTGCCTGAACTTTTCAATATTTAATTCAACACCATCAACAAAGTTTACATCGACACGAATTTTATGAACACCTATTGCGATTGGTATCTTTTCATCTAATTCTTTTATAGTATCATTATTAATTCCGATACTTTTAAAGAAAGACAGTTTGTTTTCGAACGAATCATCATCACTATATTGTTTATAAAACTTTTCTGAAATAAACAATGGCTTATTTTCGACCACTTCATTGCCTAAAAAATCTTTATGATCTTCATAGTCATAAATAAATTTCACCCGATACACAAACCTCGAACTTCCCTGGATCATTCCCTGGTTCAACAACTTTTTATAAGGTTCATCAAAGCTTATCAAACCAAGATCAAATAAAAATTTCGTCCACATGCGGCTGTACAATAAATGACCAACTGCATGTTCTGTTCCACCAACATACACATCAACCTGGTTCCAGTAATCACTTGCTTTTTTATCGCAAAAAGTTTCATTGTTATGCGGGTCCATGTAACGCAAAAAATACCATGATGAACCTGCATATCCGGGCATGGTTGAAGATTCCCTCAAGAAGACCTCACCCTCTACCTCCCTCTCCAAAGGAGAGGGAGAACCATCAGCAGTTAAATTATCACTGATCTTCTGTAACACTTGCGGCAATTCATTTAATACTTCATCATTGGTAAATCGTAAAAGGCTATATTGATGTTCAGCGAACCATTCAGTTCTTGCTACATCAAACTTTTTTTGTTCTTCTTCATCATGATATGCGCCATCTATTTCAACAATTAATTTTTTTTCTAAACAAACAAAGTCAGGAATGTAGCCTGCAATAGGATGCTGTCTTCTAAATTTATAATTATTGATTTGCCTGTTTCTCAAAGCCTGCCATAATTTATCTTCTGCTGCTGTTTTATTTCGACGATTTTCTTTTGCATATTCAGATAATATACTCCATTGTTCAGGCGAGTTTGTAATATATCCGGAAGTTGAGCTTTGAGCCCCCCTCTCCTTTGGAGAGGGGTTGGGGGTGAGGTCAATAACTGAATCTGCAGGAACCTCAATCCAATTTAAGTTATTTGAAAGAGGCCCTTCACCATCTGTCCCTGGTTTAATATCTTCCATGTAAGGCAATTCCAATGGCAATTCATTTTCATCTAACGGATATGCGATGCCATCTTTCCAAACGATCGGAAAAGGTTCGCCCCAATAACGCTGGCGACTAAACGCCGCATCACGCATTTTATAATTCACTTTTGCTTTGCCATAACCCAAACCTTCAATGTCCTGCATCACAATTTTCATTGCATCTTTCATCAACATGCCGGTAAGAAAATTACTGTTCAACAATTCTGCATCTTTTGTTGGATTCGCTTCCTCACCGTTAAACTTATCGCCAAGAATATTTGTAATTTCTATGTTGAAATGCTTCGCAAATTTGAAGTCACGTTCGTCGCCGCAAGGCACCGCCATAATTGCGCCGGTACCATAACCAGCCAATACATATTCGCTGATGTAAATTGGTATCTCACGTTTATCAAAAGGATTGATTGCATATGCACCGGTGAATGCACCGCTGATGGTTTTTTCTGCTATGCGTTCACGTTCACTGCGACTCTTTACCCACGTTATATAATCTTCAACCTCCTGTTTATGTTTATGCGTTGTGATCTCTTCAACCAGTTCATGTTCGGGTGCGATCACCATAAAATCCACACCAAAAATGGTATCTGGTCTTGTTGTAAATACACGTAATTTTTTATCGCTGTCATCTATTTCAAAATCAATTTCAGCACCATTACTTTTACCGATCCAGTTGGTTTGCATTTCTTTCATCGCATCGCTGAAATCCACTGTTTCCAATCCTTCCAGCAAACGGTCTGCATATTCTGTTATGCGCAAATACCATTGACGCAATTTCTTTTTTACAACAGGATAACCGCCACGCTCACTCACACCATTTACTACTTCATCATTCGCCAATACAGTGCCTAATGCTTCACACCAATTCACTTCACCATAACCGCAATAAGCCAAGCGGTATTCCATTAAAATATCTTGTTGTTGTTTTTCAGTGAAGTCTTTCCATTGATCAGCTGTAAATGTATTTTCGGTTGACAGTTGACCGTCAACGGTTGACCGAATCTGGAAATTTTGATTTGGAAACGAGTGATACGCATTTCCATCTTTTTCAAATTCAGCCGCTAAAAAATCTATGTTTTCTGCTTTTTTTGTTTGACGATTATAGAATGATTTGAAGAGTTGCAAAAATATCCACTGCGTCCATTTATAGTAAGATGGATCGCTTGTATTTACTTCGCGAC
>JAFBAF010000216.1 GCA_019247895.1 Parafilimonas sp.
AACAGAATATTTAATTTGAAAATTTGAAGATGTGTTGATTTGAAAATTATCGGTCAAATTCCATTAGCACATTTTCAAATCATCAAATTATCAAATTCATCATGCCCGGCGATACCTTACATATTAATTCTGGCGGTGTTCAGAAAAACACTTATGATGCTATTGTAATTGGCAGCGGTATTAGTGGTGGCTGGGCAGCCAAAGAGTTATGCGAACATGGTTTAAAAACATTAGTGTTAGAACGTGGCCGTGATGTAAAGCATATCAAAGATTATCCAACTGCTAATCTTGCGCCGTGGGAATTTAAACATCGCATGAGCATCACTGAAAAAGATAAGAAGGAAAATCCTGTTGCATCGCATTGTTATGCTTTTGAAGAAACAGCCATGCATTTTTTTGTAAAAGATAAAGAACATCCTTACATACAGGAAAAACCTTTTGATTGGATTCGCGGTTACCAGGTTGGTGGAAAAAGTTTGACGTGGGGAAGATGCACACAGCGCTGGAGTGATTTCGAATTCACCGGTCCCCAGCGTTTTAATTATGGCTGGGATTGGCCAATTCGGTATGCAGATGTTGCGCCATGGTATTCGCACGTTGAAAAATTTATTGGTATTTGCGGTAACAAAGATGGCTTGGAAGCGATGCCTGATGGCGAATTTCTTCCGCCGTTTGAGTTGAATTGTGTTGAGCAACATTTAAAAGAAAGCATCGCGAAAAATTATCCTGACCGCCACATGGTGCACGCACGTTGGGCGCATTTAACGCAGCCCAATCAAATACATATTGACCAGGGCAGAGGCAAATGCCAGGCAAGAAATTTATGTACAAGAGGTTGTCCCTTTGGTGGTTATTTCAGTTCCAATTCATCAACATTGCCGTGGGCAGAAAAAACAGGTAACTTAACTATAAGACCTTTCTCTGTTGTTCATTCAATTATTTATGATGAACAAAAACAAAAAGCAACCGGTGTTCGCATCATCGATACAAACACAAAACAAGCCACTGAATATTTTGCGAAAATAATTTTTGTGAATGGCTCTGCTTTAAACAGCAATCTGATCTTACTAAATTCAACTTCCAATCGTTTTCCAAACGGTTTGGGAAATGATAGCGGCGTTCTTGGAAAATATATTTGTCATCACAATTATCGTGGATGGTTAGGCGGCACAATTGACGGCTTTGACGATACTTATTTTTATGGCCGCAATCCAACAGATGCCATCATTGCCAACTATAGAAACCTGCATAAAATAGATACCGATTTTTTGGGTGGATATACAACTTATTGCGGTGCCCATCGCGAAAGAAATAATGGTGATAATAGTGCTCAACAAATTGGTGCAGCATATAAAGAATCAATTACTGAACCCGGACCATGGACAGTGTATGCTTACATACAAGGCGAGACTATTCCGAAAGAAAAAAATCATGTGCGTTTAAGCGATACGGAAAAAGATCCGTGGGGAATTCCTCAATTAATTACATCTGTTGAATACGATGATAATGATGATAAATTATTGAATGATTTTTTTGTGCAGACAGAACAAATGTTTACGAAAGCCGGCGTAAAAAATATTGTTCATTCAGACAGTAAGCAAGCGCCGGGTTTAGATATTCATGAAATGGGCGGATGCCGAATGGGCAACGATCCAAAAACATCAATGCTGGATAAATGGAATGCATTACATCATTGCAAAAATGTTTTTGTAACAGATGGTGCATGTATGGCGAGCACAGGCAATCAAAGCCCAAGTATTTTGTATATGACATTAACTGCAAGAGCAGCAAATTATGCAGTGGATCAACTAAAGAAGCAAAACTTATAATTTGAAAACTTGAAGATGTGTTAATTTGAAAATGCACATCAACATTAAACATCACTTTCAAATTTTCAAATTCGCAAATTGTCAAATTATAAATGGGTGATACTTTAAACATAAACAACAAAGGCAAACAGCAAAACACTTACGATGCAATCGTGATCGGTTCAGGTATTAGTGGTGGTTGGGCTGTAAAAGAATTATGCGATCATGGTATAAAAACTTTGTTGCTTGAACGCGGAAAAAATGTTGTGCACTTAAAAGATTATCCAACAGCTACAAAAGATCCATGGGACTTTCCGCACCGTGGTGAAATGCCGTTGGCAAGTGCAAAAGAAAATCCTATTGTTGGAAGATGTTATGCATATAATGAAACATCACAACACTTTTTTGTAAAAGATAATGAGCATCCTTACATACAGGAAAAACCTTTTGACTGGATTCGCGGTTACCAGGTTGGCGGTAAATCTTTGTTGTGGGCAAGAGCAACGCAGCGTTGGAGCAAATTTGATTTCAATGGACCGGCCCGTGATGGTTATGCAGTTGAATGGCCGATAACGTATGATGAAATTGCGCCGTGGTACTCACATGTAGAATTGTTTGCAGGCATCAGCGGTAATTATGATGGATTGGAAACTTTGCCAGATGGAGAATTTCTTCCGCCATGGGAATTGAATTGTGTTGAAACAGATATGGTGCAAAAAATCAATTCAAGTTATAAAGATAGAAATGCAATCATTGGTCGTTGCGCTCATCTTACAAAACCAAAAGAAATTCATTTACAGCAAGGACGCAATCAATGCCAGGCAAGAACATTGTGCGAAAGAGGTTGCCCGTTTGGCGGATACTTCAGTTCAAATGCATCAACATTGCCTTGGGCTTTAAAAACAGGCAATTTAACCTTAAGACCAGACTCTGTTGTGCATTCAATTATTTATGATGATAAATTGGGAAAAGCAAGTGGTGTAAGAGTTATCGATGCACATTCAAAGCAAGCAACTGAGTACTTTGCAAAAATAATTTTTGTAAACGCTGCTTGTTTAAACTCAAACCTCATCTTACTTAATTCAACATCATCCCGTTTTCCAAACGGCTTAGGAAATGATAACGGCTTGCTTGGAAAATATATTTGCTTTCATAACTATCGCGGAACAATCAATGCAAGAATTGATGGCTATCTTGACAAATATTATTATGGCCGCAAACCAACCGGTGCTATGTTGCCAAACTTCAGAAATGTCTATAAACAAGAAGAAGATTTTCAGCGCGGTTACATGGTTCATTTCAGTGCAAGTCGCGGCAATTCAGAACCTCCGCAGGATAAACCCGAA
>JAFBAF010000232.1 GCA_019247895.1 Parafilimonas sp.
CAAGAGAATTGGCTCCTCAAAAGGGGAAAGTATACAATAAGTAAAAAAAGAATAGACCGCAATTAGCAAAAATGGAATAGCAATTGCAAGAGGTAATAACTTTATAAAATCGGTATTAAGATAGAAATCTTTATCTACAAAAAATATAATGCTAAAACCGATTGCAATACTGGCTGTTAATTTAATGCTCAGTAATAGATGTGAAGGCTTTGCCTTTGCTAAATCAATTGACATTTCGGGCATCATTTATATTCTGATTTCGTAAGCTTTTTACTATCGGTTTATTACCAAAATGCCGAAGCTCTACTTCAAAGTAAACGTTGTCATCCTTACATCTCTTGAATTTGGTCCTGTCATTACTTCAAACTCACCGGGTTCAGCAACTAATTGCAGGTCTTTTCCGTAAAACATCAGGTCGCTATGATTAATGTTGAATACTACTTGCTTTGTTTCACCTTTTTTCAAGAATATTTTTTGAAAACCTTTTAGTTCTTTTACCGGCGGAGTGATGCTGGCCACTTTATCATGCAAATACAATTGCACTACTTCTTCGCCGTCGTAATTACCTGTGTTGCTTACAGTAACAGTTGCTGTTAAACCTTCTGTTCCGCTAATAGTTGTTTTACTTAAAACCGGATCGCTGAATGTAAAACTTGTATAACTCAAACCATAACCAAAAGGATATAATGGTTCATTTGTTACATCCAGATAATCTGATTTGAATTTATGTCCATCGCCGGGATTTAAAGGTCTGCCTGTGTTTTTATGATTATAATAAATTGGAATTTGTCCAACGTTCTGCGGAAATGTTGTACTCAATTTCCCTGAAGGATTATAACTGCCAAACAACACATCAGCAATTGCATTCCCTGCTTCAGTTCCGGGAAACCAAACATCAAGCATTGCATTTACATTTTTATTCTCCCAGCCTAATATCATTGGCCTGCCATTAAATAAAACCACAACAACCGGTTTACCTGTTGATAATAATGCCTGCAATAAATTTCTTTGACACTGTTGTAATCTAATATCGCTCATGCTGCTTGCTTCGCCGGTCATGTCTGCAGCTTCACCCAAACATGCAACTACAACATCAGCTTTGTTTGCAGTAGCAACTGCTTCGTCAATCATTTGTTGCGGTGTGCGGCTGTCAACATCAATTTGTTTTGCAAAATTATTTATGTTGGTTACAAGCATACTGTCATCGCTAATGTTTGAGCCTTTTGCATATAATACGTTCACATCGCTACCTGCAATATTTTTTATGCCCTGAATCACGGTTACATCTTCATTATATTGTCCGCGGATATTCCACGTGCCTAACATGTTTCTTTGATTATCTGCCAGCGGCCCTATCAATGCAATTGTTCCTGACTTTTTTAATGGAAGAATATTATTACTGTTTTTTAATAAGACGAAAGAATGTTCAGCAAATTGTCTTGCAGCTAAACGATTACTGTCAGTTAAAATCGAAGTTGCAGCACATTGCGTATCATCATGACGATAAGCATCATCAAACAAACCCATTTTATATTTGGCTTCCAAAACTCTTCTGCAGGCATCATCAATATCTTTTTGTGTAACCTTTCCTTCCTGCAAAGACTTTTTTAATGTGGTAAGAAAACCTTCGGCAACCATATCCATATCCAAGCCTGCTTTTAATGCTTGTGCAGAAACAGTTTGCAGATCACCGGTTCCATGATTGATCATTTCACTTACTGATGTATAATCACTTACAACAAAACCTTTAAAACCCCATTGATTGCGCAAGACCTCAGTTAATAAAAAATGATTTGCTGTTGCAGGAATTCCATCTACTTCATTAAAAGAACTCATCACACTTCCAACACCTGCATCAACCGCTGCTTTATACGGAGGCAAATAATATTGCATCATTTTTATGCGGCTCATATCAACCGTATTATAATCGCGGCCTGCTTCTGCTGCGCCATACAACGCATAATGTTTTACGCAAGCCATTACTGTATTGTTTGCCGTAAGATCGTTTCCCTGGTAACCCCGAACCATTGCTGCGGCAATCTGTGAACCGAGATAAGGATCTTCGCCTGAGCCTTCTGCAATGCGCCCCCAGCGCGGATCACGGGCAATATCAACCATAGGAGAGTACACCCAGTTCAAGCCGTCTGCTGCAGCTTCGGTTGCAGCAATGTGTGCACTTTGCTGTATCATTGGAATATCCCACGAACAGGATAAGCCAAGCGGAATTGGAAATATTGTTCTATGGCCATGAATAACATCCAAACCAAAAAACAATGGAATATGCAAGCGTGAATTTTTTACTGCAATATCCTGTGCCTGCCTTATCTGATCTGGCCCGTTAATACCAAAAATTCCGCCTACCTGCCCGTTACGAATTTTTGCATCAACATCTTTACTTACAACAGACCCGGTAACTGCACCGCCGGGTGTAACTAAATTCAACTGTCCGATCTTTTCATCCAATGTCATTTTACTCATAAGATCTTTGATAAACTTATTCATCTTTTGATCTTGCTGAAAAGTTTGTTGTGCTTTTAAAAATAATATGGATAACAGGCAAAAAATAAACAGGCAGAATTTTTTCATGTGTTTCAAGTTTTATTTTTTTATACTACATGAAATTAGCCATAGCGATGGTTCATTTCACGGCAATGCTTTATGTGTTCAAATATAATAAGAGAAAGATTGTTTGATATCATCCTGTCAATTGTTTTCAGAATTAATCTTATCAACAAGCTTGTTATACTCAGGATGCCTTTTAAGATATACTGCAACAAAGGGGCAATACACCATTACTTTTTTATTGTGCTCTTTCGCCCATTCAAATGCATGTTTTGCTAATGCTGATGCAATGCCTTTCCCTTCTAACGCTTTAGGAACTTCGGTATGCATTAATGCGATGTCATTTTTATGAAACCGGTAAACTAATATTGCTAACTGGTTA
Organism: Parafilimonas sp.; assembly: GCA_019247895.1. GTDB lineage: Bacteria > Bacteroidota > Bacteroidia > Chitinophagales > Chitinophagaceae > Parafilimonas. Next base: position 2,945 of record JAFBAF010000232.1, read on the forward strand.
TCTTTCTTAACTTCAAATTGCTGCTGCTGCTCATTATTTGTTATGTTGATGTTTTCCACATTGTATATTTTTCGATAAATGTGAAGGTAAACCAGTTTTGACGGGATAAACGCCCAAAATTCATCAATTAAAAAATTCATAAACCCAAAAACAATTTATATTTATTGCATGATTAAATCAACTGCTGTAAACATTAGTGACACAACGCTTGTTTACCGGAAAACATTTTCAAGGATCAATTCAATTGATCTTTTACGCGGCTTGATAATGATCATTATGGCGCTCGATCATACCCGTGATTTTTTTCATGTAACTGCGTGGACGGACAGCCCCACCAATCTTCAAACCACAACACCGCTTTTATATTTTACAAGATGGATAACGCATTTGTGTGCGCCCAACTTTGTTTTTTTAGCAGGCGCTTCTATCTATTTTCAAACATTCAGAAAAACAACCAAAGAATTAAGCAAATTTCTTTTAACTAGAGGCTTGTGGTTGGTTTTTGTTGAACTGTTTATTGTAAATCTTGAGTTTAGTTTTGATATACATTATCATCTTATTGCGTTGCAAACAATATGGTCGATTGGCATAAGCATGATCATTTTATCTGCAATGATCCGCTTGCCATATACAGCAATACTTATTGTTGGATTAACGATCGTATTTGGCCATAACCTGCTTGATTTTTATGAAGCCGGATTAAAACAAACACCGGGCTGGTGGTACGATCTTTTACATCACCAGGGCGTTTATAAACTCAGCAGCGATCATACTCTTTTAATATTTTATCCTTTTTTGCCCTGGAGCGGTTTAATGATGCTTGGTTATTGTTTCGGCAAATTGTTTTTAAAGTATGAAGGTGCAGAAAGAAGGAAAATGCTGGTTATTACAGGCATAATAATGTTATTGTTTTTTGTGGTGTTAAGGTACACAAACCAATACGGCGATCCTTTGAAGTGGTCTGCGCAAAAAAATGAGCTTTACACATTTTTTTCATTTATGAATGTGCAGAAATATCCGCCGTCATTATTGTATATGTGTGCAACCGTTGCTCCGGCCATGCTGTTTCTGGCTTTCACCGATAAGGCAAGTAACAAGTTGGCAAAATTTATTACTGTATATGGCCGTGTTCCATTTTTATATTATGTGCTGCATTTCTTTTTAATTCATTTGGTAAGTATGTGTTTCTTTTTTGCAAGAGGGCATTCATTTGCACAAGGCATACAACCACCAAATGCTATTCTTCCAAATTTTATAATACCGGGTGAAGGTTATTCCCTTGGCGTGGTATACTTGGTTTGGATTTGCATTGTACTTGCTCTATATCCTGTTTGTAAATGGTTTAGTGAGTATAAGCGGGATCACAAAGATTGGTGGTTAAGTTATTTATAATGGAAATTGTTTGCCTTTTGTAAATACATTTCGATTAATAAATTACTTCACAATAATATAAGCAATCAATTTTAAGCCTTTTTGTTTCTACAAAAAGGCTTTTTAAATTTTAAATTTATTCCATTGCCCATTCAATTGTTTCTTCATGATCGCTTTGTTTTTTCTTTTTCTTTTTGAATAAAACCAAAGCCGGCACAAGCAGTAAGAAGAAATATCCCAAATAAATAAACAGGTCTTTATAGGTAAGAAAACTAGCCTGGCCGCTAACTTGCCTTGCAAGAATACCTTCGGCAGCTTTTGTAGCAGAACCTTCGTCAAGCCCTTTGTTCATTAACCCGTGTGTGATTAATGATAACCGTTGCTGGGTAGCAGGATCAGTGAGTGTAAGATTTGCAGATAGATACGTATAGTGCATATACGTTTGCCTGGCTATAAAAGTTGTTATTAGTGCAATGCCAATTGAGCCTCCCAATTGCCGAACCATATTGCTTAAGGCAGTGCCTTGCGGAATTTCTTTGCCTTCAAGATTAGCCAAAGAAATTGTGGTGAGCGGAATAAAAATCAAACCCATCGCAAAACCGCGAATAATTAAAGGCCAGAAAAAATCGCTGCTCCCGGCCTGCGTATTTATTTGGCCCAGCATGTATGAAAACACGAAAAATAAAACAAGCCCAAGGCCTGCATACGCGGCTGCATTAACATAGTTCCGTTTAAGCAGCGAACCAACAACCGGCATTGTAAAAGCTGTCGCAAGGCTTCCCGGAAGCATTAACAAACCTGTTTGCATGGCTGTAAAACCAAGCAAACCCTGGCACATGATAGGAATTACAAGAGTGGTTCCATATAAACCAAAACCCAGCACAAAATTAAACATGGTGCCAGTGGTGAACGATCGGTTATTGAACAGCCGCAGGTTTACAATCGGGTCTTTTACTGCTAATTCTCTCCAAACAAAAATTATAGATGTTAAAGCAGCAATTACTGTACACCATGTTATGTAATTTGTTTCAAACCAATCTTCGCTTTGTCCTTTTTCCAAAACTATCTGTAATGTGCTGATGGCAATTATGAGCATGGCAAATGCCAGCCAATCCATTTTGCCCGCATGCATTTTTTCCTTGGGCTCCCGCACATATAATAGTGTAAGTATGGTGGCAAGAATTCCAAATGGAACATTAATATAAAATATCCATTGCCATGAAGCATTATCAACGATATAACCACCAAGCGTAGGGCCAATTGCGGGACCGATGATCACACCCATTCCATAGATAGCATTTGCTAATCCTAATTCTTCTTTTGGAAATGTTTCAATTAAAATGGCCTGGGCCGTTGACAACAATCCGCCGCCGCCAATTCCTTGTAAAACACGAAACACAACAAGCTCCCATATATTAGTTGACATTCCGCAGAACACAGAAAATACAGTAAACACAATTACTGATGCTGCAAAATAATATTTGCGCCCAAAGCGTGCACTCATCCAACCTGAAAGCGTGATCATAATCACATTTGAAATGGCATAACCGGTAATGATCCAGCCTGCATCATCAAACGACGCGCCGAGGTTACCCATAATATTATTCAATGCAACATTTACAATTGAAGTATCTATTAATTGTAATAAAGCCGCCGACACCACTGTAAAAATTATGATTATCTTATCTGCCGTCCATTTCATGATGCCTGTAATTAACTGAATATTTATTCACCTATTTGTCAAAAAATTTTATGCTTTTAGCCCGTCCCAACACATATGAAACATTTGTTCAACTACTTCTTTGCTTAATTTTTTGTTTGAATAATGCGCATATTTTACTGTTTCGTTTATAGAACCTGCCATAAAAGTGAGCAGTAATAATGTATCCGTATTCTTGATAAGCTTTTGTTTTTTTCCCGATTCCATTAAACTAAATAAAGGCGCGAAAAGTTTCTTTGTAAGTTCTCTTGTTGTTTCTGTAATAAACGGCGAGTGGAAACATTGATCAACAAAAACTGCTTCCTCAAACTTCTTTACGCGATAATTTAAAAGATTGCGCCATATAATTTTTAATCCGGCTTTGAATGGCATTGAAGCATCGTAGTTTTTAAAGTAAACCGCAGCAGAACGATTTCTGCAAACCATGAACAGCGCGTTGATCAATTCATTTTTATTTTTAAAATAAATATATAATGTGCCTGTTGCAATCTTTGCTTCTTTGGCAATTTCATTCATAGTAATGCCTGCAAGCCCTTTTTGCTTTACGAGCCGTAAAGTTGCTTTATAAATTTCATCTATTTTTTTATCATCTCTTGGCTTCACGATGCAAAATTAATGAATAATTATTCATTTAAATTAAAATGGATTTTATAGAATGGATTTTTAAATTTACAAGTGTCTTAGATGTGTAGTGATTTCAAGTTAAATTATTGTTTGTAAATTGCCTTGTTTGCCGTAAGCAATATAGCTTTATATGATTGTAGAAAACAGTATTAGTTCACCCGCATCTTTTAATATTTATCACACACTGGATTTTCAGAATGATCTTAATTTTTCTTACCTGAATGGATTTGCAAAATTTCTTCTTGAAAATTTGTTGGATGATTTTGTGGAAAAGCAGTTGATTTTTTCAAGAGAAATAAAATTGCCTCTTTTAAAATATTTTGAAAATTTTTCAGATGAAGAACTGATAGCGATTGGCAAAGAAACAACGCAGGAGCTTCTTAAAAGCTGTGCAGAGAATAAAGCACATGAATATATTAAAAAATCGGTGGACGATTTTTTAAATAACCAGATGGTTTTTATAACAAAAGGTCAAATTATTAGTGAAGATATTATACTGTTGAGCTTTATGAGGCGAAAGCTTTTCAGGCATTTTATTACAGCTTATACAACTGATACAGATATTATATTAAAAACATTGCATGAAGCAGATGTGTTTACTTCTGTTTTAGATGCAGTGTGCCTGAAAGCATTTGTACAAACACAGCGGGATCTTTTTTCACATGCACAATCGTTAGCACACATAGGTAACTGGGAATGGGATCTTAAAACAAAAGTTCTTTTTTGGTCTGATGAAGTTTACCGCATTTACGAACTTGATCCGCAAACAAGCATTCCATCTCAACAAATAAGTATTTATAACCATCCTGATGACGCTGAAATGGTTTCGCAGCAAATGCAAACATCAATGCAAACTTTACAGCCGCACGATTTTTTTTACAGAATTATTTTAAAAGACGGAAGGCAAAAAACCCTGCATGCAAAAGGGCAGGTAAAGTTGAATAAGAAAGGTATCCCCACAGAAATGTTCGGTACACTTCAGGATATAACCGAACAAAAACAAAGAGAAAAAGAACTGGAAGAAAGCAAAAAGTTTGCAGAGAAGATTGCTGATGTTTCACCGTGTATAATAACGGCGTATAATGTAAAAAAAGGTCAATATATTTTTCTTAATAAAGGATTGCAAACGCTGCTTGGGTACGATATTCAGGAGTTTTATGAAGGCGGAAGAAACCTGTTTTATGAGCTGGTTCATAGAGATGATGTAACCAGTCTTGCAGAAAAAATTAACTCAATTGTTCGCGAGGCAAATAAGCAAGCAAAGGGAGATACGGAACAAATAACCGAATTGAAATACCGGCTGAAACATAAAAATGGATCTTATAAATGGATACAAACTTTTACAACTGTATTTAATCGTGATGAAAATAATTTGGTGCAGGACATGCTGAATGTATCAATCGATATTACAGAAAGCTACAATCTTAGTATGGAGGTTGCTGCAATGAATGATCGTGTAAGAAAAAACGAATTGCAGCACCAGCGTATGATTAATGAAGTGGAAGATTACGCCATTTTAATGATGGATAAAGAAGGGATTATAAAAAACTGGAATAAAGGCGCAGAAAAAATAAAAGGATATTTGGCAAATGAGATAATTGGAAAAAGCTTTAAAATATTTTATCGTAAAGAAGACCAGGAAAGTAAACTTCCTGAATCACTGATTGCACATGCGGCTAAAGTGGGCAAGGCAAGCCATGAAGGCTGGCGTGTTCGTAAAGATGGCTCAACATTTTGGGGAAGTGTAGTAATAAGTGCCATTCATGATGATGACAACAACCTTATAGGGTTTACAAAAGTTACACGTAATCTTACAGAAAAGAAATTAGCTGAAGACAGGTTGAGAGACTATGCACATCGTATAGAAAAGCATAACGAAGAATTACAGCGGATTAATAAAGATTTGGATTCATTTACCTACATGGCAAGTCACGACCTGCAGGAACCTTTAAGAAAAATCAGAACATTTTGCAATATTATCCAAAGCAAGAGCAGTGAATCGTTATCAGCTGATATTTCGGTTTATTTTGAAAGAATAGTCAATTCTGTAACACGCATGCAAACCCTTATTGATTCGCTGTTGAATTATTCTCGTGCAACAAGTAAAGAAATAAACCTGCGGCCTGTAAAATTGAATTCAATTATTGAAGAAGTGAAAAAAGATTTTTCAGAAATCATTGAAGAAAAGCACGTAAAAATTTTATATACTGATCTGCCTGTTATTAAAGCGGAGCCTTTGCAAATGGGGCAATTGTTTTCTAACTTAATTGAAAATGCCATCAAATACAAACGTGAAGATGTGCCCCCGGAAATTAAAATCAACTTTACAACTGTTTATAAAAAAGATGAAGATGATAATGACCGGAAATTTTACCGGGTTACTGTAAGCGATAATGGTATTGGATTTGAACAGAAATACGCTGAAAACGTTTTTAAACTGTTTCAACGGCTGCATGGACGTAACGAATATTCAGGAACAGGCATAGGACTGGCTATTTGTAAGAAAATTGTTGAAAATCATAAAGGAACTATAACTGCCACAAGTGAACCGGGCAATGGCTCTGTATTTATTATTGAATTGCCTGCAGAATTAAAAGAGGAAATTTAAAGCATGCGAAATTTTTTCATGCTTAAATTTACATCGTTGCATTCAAAAACTTAATTTATGGAAGACACTTCATTTTCTAACGCTTTTTCTTTGCAGGTTGATAACAGCAATATTCCTTATTTAAGCGAGGCAGCTAAATGGGGGAAGTTTCTTTCAATCCTTGGATTTATAATTATCATTATAGTTCTATGTTTTGGAATTCTTGCTTTTATTACCGGTAATACATTTTCACCTGAATTAGATACTCAGTTGCAGGATATGCAATTGCCGGGCAATTTAGGTGGTATAATTATGGGAATATATTTTCTGGTAATATCTGTTCTTTATTTTTTCCCTTGCCTGTTCTTATACAATTTCTCTTCAAGAATGCAAAAAGCTTTAAGAAGTAATGATCAAATCTTGTTAAACAGATCGTTTAGTAGTTTAAAATCATTGTTCAAATTTTGGGGTATCCTTACAATTGTTATCATGGGCTTTTTTATTTTAATAATAATATTGGCAATTGTTTTAGGAGCTGCTTTCTGATAAGTATTAAAAAAAATGTCTTTAGCAAAGCCAAAGACATTTTTAAATCCAAGAATAATTTATTTAGAACCTGAATGTAAGCCCGCCGTTTACAATATATTTTCCATACCCGGCTTCAATATAAAAACCGGCATTTGGTGATAAATTAAATCTTGTACCAATAGAAACCTGGTACGCCAGTGTAGTGGGATTCTCTGCTACCGCAGCCTTACTTCCATCAGGATAAGTGTAATTTTGTTTCCAGTTATTAATACCAATAGCAGTTCTTATATAAGGACTAACGGTTTGGTAACTTGGAAAATAGCTCATCATATTAAACATGATGCTCCAATTTTCAAGTGAACCTGTAAAGTCGGGCACACCGCTATTTGATGAAATGTCATAATATGGCAAACTCACTTTTCCATAAGTACCCATAACGCCAATACTGTTATAACGGCTGAATTGATAGTCGAGAGCTGCTGTAACAGGCCCGGTTTGAGTAGGAGAAGTGCCTTTATAAGCTTCATAAAAATCAGCTAAGTAATTTTTATCCAAATTTGGAAATCCGTAGCCAACGCTCAAGTTTACAGTAGGCTGAAACGGAGGTTTTTTGGGTCGGCGTTGCTGGTAACGTTGCCGTGGCGGCGGTCTTCTGTAACCCCTTTGCATATAAACTCCGCCACCGTAGTATTGAGCTTCAGCTGCACCAGCCATAAAGATGAGCAGGATTGAAACTAAGGTAATTTGCTTTTTCATTCGCTTCATTATTTTGTTGCTTTAGACAGGGATAGAATTTCAAAGTTTAATGCTTTCTTAAAGCAAGAAGGCGGCTTTAGGTTTTTGTAGTTTTTTTAACTTTACACACCTCCTTCGGTTTCTAAAAAATAATTCAAATTTCATGCGAATGTTTTACCTTTGCCGTCCTTAATTTGGGTTTTGGCACAAAAAGCAGCTTAAACGATTAAATTGTTTGCTGAAATCATGCCTCTTGAACCTGTAAGTTCTGTCCAAAAATTTTTCCGGAAAACTATCAATCAGATATGTCATCAACTAAATTGCAAAACAGGGTCAGCTTTGGAAAAACAAAAAACTTAGCTGAGTCTCCAGATTTATTAGATATTCAATTAGAATCGTTCAGAGATTTTTTCCAGTTGGAAACCACGCCTGATAAGCGTAATAATGAAGGTTTGTTTAAAGTGTTTAAGGAAAATTTCCCTATCACTGATACACGCAACATTTTCGTACTGGAATTCCTGGATTATTTTATCGATCCGCCACGCTATACTATTGAAGAATGTATGGAACGTGGATTAACCTATGCCGTTCCGCTTAAAGCAAAATTGCGTTTAAGCTGTAACGATGAAGAGCACGTGGATTTCCAAACCATTGTTCAGGATGTGTTTTTGGGAAACATTCCTTACATGACACCTCGTGGCACATTTGTTATCAACGGCGCTGAGCGTGTTGTGGTGTCACAATTACACCGTTCACCGGGCGTTTTCTTTGGCCAGTCAATCCATCCAAACGGCACAAAAATTTACTCTGCAAGAGTAATTCCTTTTAAAGGTGCATGGATGGAGTTTGCTACAGACATTAATAATGTTATGTATGCATACATCGACCGTAAGAAAAAATTTCCGGTAACTACTTTGCTTCGTTCTATCGGTTATGAAACTGATAAAGACATTCTTGAGTTATTCGGAATGGCTGATGAAGTAAAGGCAGATAAGAAAACTTTAAAAAATTATGTAGGCAAGAAATTAGCAGCTCGTGTTTTAAGAACATGGGTTGAAGATTTCGTGGATGAAGATACCGGCGAAGTTGTTTCTATTGAACGTAATGAAATCGTTATGGAACGTGATACTGTTCTTGACGAAGATGCAATAGAAATGATAGCTGAATTGGATGTGAACAGTGTTTTCATTCAGAAAGAAGATGTAGGCGGAGATTACGCAATCATATATAATACATTAAATAAAGATACTTCGAACAGTGAACTGGAAGCAGTTCAGCACATTTATCGCCAATTGCGTGGTGCTGATGCTCCGGACAACGAAACTGCGCGTGGTATTATTGATAAATTATTCTTCAGCGATAAACGTTACGATCTTGGTGAAGTTGGTCGTTATAAGATTAACCGCAAGCTTGATGTGACCACTAAACTTGAAACGAAAGTTTTAACAAGAGAAGATATTATCGAGATCATCAAATATCTTGTTCGCCTTACAAATGCAAAAGCTGAAATAGATGATATCGATCATTTGAGCAACCGCCGTGTTCGTACAGTTGGTGAACAATTGTAT
>JAFBAF010000330.1 GCA_019247895.1 Parafilimonas sp.
GCAGATTCATTATTGTACTGACTGCTTAATGAATACAAGCCAAGATAACGTGAGGCGCCAATATCCTGCGTGCCTGTAATGCCCCATCCGCCACGTACTTTTAAGTTAGTGATGAAATTGTCTCCTCTTAAAAAATCTTCATTACTTACAAGCCATGCTGCAGAGAGAGCAGGAAATGAACCATAACGTTTATTTGCCTGGAACGCTGTTGAACCATCAATTCGATAAGAACCGGTTAAGAAATATTTATTTTTGAAACTATAGTTTACCTGCGAGATATAAGAGATCAATGTTGACTGATCAGGAATATAACCATTGACAAAAATATTGCTTGATACAACATTTAATACTCTTAAATCAAAAGGTAAACCTCGTCCGCCACCGCCAAGCGTTTCAGTTTTACCGGCTTCAAACGCCATACCTGCAAGACCTGTTAACTGATGATCACCAAACTTAAAACTGAAGTTGAAAAGATCATTTGAAATAGCGCCATAACTAACACTGCTTGCTTCATTTAAATAACCGGTTCCGTGATATTCACCCGCAACAACGCTGTTATAATAATTCGTGCTTTTGTTGTAAGCTGCCGATAACCGGTTAGTGCTGGATAATGTCAGCCAATTTGTGATGTGATAATTAAGATCAAGATCATAGTTCACATCAAAACCTTTGTAAGGGTGATCTGAATTTGCAATTGTATGCACAGGGTTAACCTTGTCCCTGCTCCACCATTTAAATGTTGAATTTCCATCAACATAAATCGGATTGCCGGCGCTATCGTAAGGATTATCCCACGGAAGATTTAAGAAAGCATAATAGATATCATTGTAATCATAACTTTTACCGCTTATGCCGCTAATATTAATTGTGTTTGTTAAAGAAATTTTCTGATTAAAATGCAGCGTTGAAGATGCTCTTAAATTAACACGCTGAAAATTGGTGTTCATGAACGTTCCATTCTCGTTGTAGTAAGAAGCACCTAAATAATATTCACTCTTTTCTGTTTTACCTGCAACAGATATGTAATAATTCTGCATGAATGCAGGTTGGAAAATAGTTGTGAGCCAGTTGTAGTTTTGATTTTGAAGACTGGTTGGTCTTTCAGCATAAAATTTTAACAGATCAATTTTATAAGAGTTACCGGTATCAGTTGGAATATAATCGCGGTAAAATTCTTTTTGATAATTATACAACTGGCTTCCATCCATCATGTCAAGCTTGCCGAAATCCGGCGTACGAAAACCTGTGGTTGCTTTAAATTCTATCGCTGTTTTATTTGTCTTTGCTTTTTTTGTTGTTACAAGTATTACACCCGCGTTGGCTTGTGAACCATACATTGCTGTTGCGGCTGCATCCTTTAAAACGGTTATATTTTCAACATCGTTCGGATCAAAATTGCCACCGATAATGCCATCAACTACGTACAAAGGCGATTGAGAAGCATTGATAGAAGAAACGCCTCTTAATCTTATCTCAGCATTTGCGCCTGGAACACCGGAACTATTTACAACTTGTAAACCGGCAACTTTTCCCTGCAACATATTTCCAACATCATTGGTAGTAACATCTTTTAATTTAGCTTCATCAACCACAGCGACTGAACTGGTTAATTCGCCTTTCTTTTTTGCACTGTAGCCAACCACAACAACTTCACTCAAATTTTTATCAGTTTCAGTAAGTGAAATAGTAATATTATTATCTGTTGATGCAACTGCAATTTGCTTTTGAGCAAAACCGATTGAGCTTACAGTCAAGTTCACATCACCTGCAGGCACTTCAATGTTAAAGTAACCACTGTCATCAGCAATAACTGATTTCCCATTTTTAACGATAACAGAAGCTTTACTCACAGCAGCCTGGTTGGTAGCTGATACAACCTTTCCTTTAAGCATTCTGTTTTGAGCCAAAGAAAAAATTGGTATAAATATTAATGATAACAAGAATATCCTTTGCATAAGCTCAATTCTAATTAGTTTACAGATTTATTTATGGCCAATTGTCAGGTAAAAAATTTGGAAGAAAACCAAAGATAACGAAAGAAATAAAAACCAAATAAAATTTATAGAAAGTTTTTTATAGTTATTTTTATTGCAAAAAAGAACAATGTTGAAACCATCTAAACTGTGGCTTTTTTATGCGCTTATCACTACTATTTTTTGGGGCGTTTGGGGAGCCTTTATTGAAATACCGGAGAAAGCAGGCTTTCCTGCAACTTTAGGTTATGTCGTGTGGAGTATAACAATGATTCCTTGTGCACTGGTGGCATTAGCCATTATAAAATGGAAACCTGAAACTGATAAACGTTCTGTTTTTTTTGGGTTGATCGTTGGATTATTAGGCGCCGGCGGCCAATTAATTTTGTTTGAAGCTTTGCGTGAAGGCCCCGCTTACATTGTTTTTCCGTTGATCTCCTTGTTTCCCGTACTGACCATTATTTTATCAGTCGCTTTTTTAAAAGAACAAACCAATAAGAAACATTGGATAGGAATATTATTGGCTTTAGCTGCTGCAGTATTTCTTGCCAATCCAAAACTTACCGGCAACGAAACAACAGGCAATAGCTGGTTATGGCTTTCAGTAATTGTTTTTGTAATGTGGGGATTACAGGCTTATGTAATGAAATTAAGTAACAACACCATGAAAGCTGAAAGCATATTCCTATACATGACAATCGGCGCTTTATTATTATCGCCATTTGCAATTTGGATGACTGATTTTTCCCAGCATATTAACTGGAGTTTCAAAGGACCATATCTCGCTTTCATCATACAAATTCTAAACTCGATTGGCGCTTTAACTTTAGTGTATGCATTGCGTTACGGTAAAGCAATAATTGTTGTTCCGCTTTCAGGATTATCACCTGTTATTACAATCATTATTTCATTAATTATTTATGCAGTAATGCCGGGCACCGTTTTATTAATTGGATTGATATTAGCTGCAATTGCGATTCTGTTGTTGAGTGAGTGATATAGTGAATAGTCAATGATCAATGTGAATATCGTTTTTAATTTCCGGTCGTAAAATAAAATATCCAGAATCTATTTCTATTCCAACTCACCATTCACTAATTCGCAATCAATACTTCAACACCGGCATCTTCCAATCTTTTCTTATCATCAGCAGGAATATTTTTGTCGGTCACTATCTTTTTTATTTTTTCAAGACCACAAATAAATGCAAGGCTTTTTCTTTTAAATTTACTGCTATCAGTAACGAGTATCACTTCTTTTGTTATATCGATCATTATTTCATTCAAATGCGCTTCATCAATATTCGGTGTGAAAATTCCCTGCTTTGTATCAAACCCATCCGTGCTTAAAAAAACTTTATCAACAAAAAAATTACGCAGGTTCTTTTCAGCTAACGGCCCAACCAAACTCATTGCATTTTGTCTTAAATATCCACCTGGAATTATTACATTAATATTTGGATATGCCATCAAAAGATTTGCAATGTTTAAAGCATTTGTAATAATGTTTAAATATTTTATTGAGCCGAGATGTTTTACAATTTCTGCAGTTGTTGTACCGCTGTCAATTATAATTGTATCGCCATCATTTATGAGCGAAGCAGCTGCCTTTCCTATCGCTGATTTTTCAATAGCATGCAGTTTATTTTTTTCGGTAATGCGCTGGTCAATTCCTACATGGTTTTCTGTGTGGATTGCTCCGCCTCTCGCACGCAACAACAGGTTCTTTCTTTCAAGATATTCGAGATCATTACGAATAGTTACTTCGCTAACCTTAAACTCTTTACTTAATTTGCCAACAAGCACCTCTCCCTTTTCCTTAACGTGCTCTAATATTTTTTTTCTTCTTGATACTGTAAATCTTTCTTTTCGTTGCGGCATTAGTTTGATTTATTTCAGTAATAAAGATAAATCGTTTATGAAAGACATTATGTTTATTAAACCACGTTAAATTTTTATAGCTTAAAGAAGCTACCAGAATAAACGTATGTTTCGTTTTTTAATGTTATGGTGTAAAGACCTTTTGGTAAAACCGTAACATCAAGTTTAAATAATTTATCAATAGCTGCTTGTGTTGTTATAAATGAATTGCCTTTCCTATCATTTATAACAAGGCTATAATTTCCTTTTTCTATTTTATTTAAAGTGATAAAATCATTAACAGGATTTGGTGTTAACTGCAATATCTTTATAATTGATGCGTTGTCATTTTTTAAAGAGCCGGAAGCTAACTCATGTGCGCCAATATCTATTCTTCCAACTTTTCTATTGTTTCCGTAATAATCGACTGTTCCCCAATTTCCGCGTGATACGCCGATAATTGCTGCAGGATCTCCGCTTGCAATACAAGGAGAATTTGTTTGAATATGCAAATCAGGATTAATTGCATTGTTTCCATTAATACCTTCATTCACAAATAAAGGATCGCCATATTTTGACTGCTTGTCAAAACCAAATGTATTGTTGGCAACATAAGCCGAATAAGAAGTGTAATTATGATTAGTGCCGTTGATCTTGAACTGATATGTAAGCGCTGTACCTGTTGAGTTATTTTTGCAAAACCATTGATTATAATTGAGCGTTAGGTTTGTAATTAAAGCATTCGCATCAGAATTTATCATCGCAGTACTTAATGCTCTTGCATAAAAAATATTGTCGTTGATATTTACATCCTGCATGTTATCAATTACCAGTTCTGCCCACCCAGAAAAATTTGCACTTGTACCATTGGCATCACCATCTCTTCTTCCGCCACGATTATTATAAAAACAAGTATTGTTTACTACTAAGGCATTTTGCAACATGCCTTTATAGTTTCCAATTTTTAAACCTGCACTTCTGCAGTTATAAATAAGATTATTGCGTACAGTTATATCCTGTGTTTCATATTGAATAGAAGCCGGATCATTCTCTGCGCTTATTTCAATTCCATAATCTCCATCATGAATTAAGTTGCGTTCAATTAAAACAGATTTTCCGCCATCAACATAAACACTTGCACCTTCTGCATATGGACTTTGATTTTCATAAAACGTATTACCGCTGATAGTTCCATTTCTTGCCTGGTCAATAATTGTGTTATTATTTTCACCTTCAAATCCAATCACATCAATTGCAATATTTGTATTATCATGCAAAACATTGTTTGTTGCGCTGAAACCATCGACGTTTGAATTAAAAGAACACACTTCACTTTGACCGGTTATATTATTATTAAAATCGCAATCATGTACATTGATATTTTTAATAGCAACACTGCTTCTTCCATATACAATAAATGGTTGCGAATTTTGACTTGCGGTGGGCTTTTTATTTGGATTCGTGTTCCAGTTAATGCCTGTAAACACACAATTTTTAATCTCAATGTTTTGCATGGCAACATTTCCGGATGAATTAATCAATATGCCTTGCGCATTATTTTTGGCACTGTCTCTCGTAAAAATAAAACCATCAATAATTATGTTGCTGAGGTTTGTGATTTGCAATACAGGGTTTGCCGATGCATCAACAGATTTTATGTAAACATTACCGCTTCCATTTTTCTGCAAAGTGATTTTAGCTGCATTAGTTCCCGAAAATTTCCACAAAAGATTTTGTTTGTAAATGCCCGGAGCAACTAAAATAATATCACCTGGCATTGAAGCTTTATCCAGTGCTTTCTGAATTGTGAGCAATGCATTTGAACCTGAGGTTCCGGAATTCGCGTCATTGCCGTTGGAAGCGCTTACATAATAAGTGGTGGAAAAAACAGGCAGTGTTAAAAAGCAAGCACTAAGAAAAAAAATTGCATGAGGCAATATAACCCGTAAGCAGAATTTCATAAAAAAGCTTTTAATAATTATTTCAAATATAAATAAAAATAAGTTTCTGAAGATAAATGAAAGATTTTGAAAGTAAAAAAACTAAATCTATTTTTGTTTTATAAAAATTGTTTATGGAGCTGCTTACGTTGAAACAAGATTTTTTACGAAAGAGTGGTGCTTTACATACTGCAGGAGAAATTGAAGGCCAGCCTGAGCTATGGAAATGTACAGCAGAATATTTTAACAATGCCTCTAAAGAGATCAAAGCCTTTTTGCAAAAAGCTTATGCAGAAGCTAACAGCATTATTTTAACCGGCGCAGGAACCAGTGCATTTATTGGATTGTCGTTGCAAGGTGTTTTTTTTCGTAAAACAAAACTTATAACAAGAGCCATTGCAACAACTGATATAGTTTCACATCCGCACGATTATTTTAATAAAGAACAGACGCCGTTGATTATTTCATTCGCAAGAAGCGGCAATAGCCCCGAAAGCTGTGCTGCGGTTGAATTAGCTGATAAATTTTCAAAAAAATGTTTTCATTTAATTATTACCTGTGATGAAGATGGTGCATTGGCAAAACTGAATTTTTCAAATCCTTCCTGCGTATTTGTATTGCCGGAAAAAGCAAATGATAAAAGCCTTGCAATGACGGGAAGCTATTCAGCGATGTTATTAACAGGATTGTTGATCGCGAATCTTCATGATAAAAATTTTAATGATCAGCAAATAACTAATTTAACTGTTGCAGTTAAAAAAATTTTCAAACAATATTTGCCATTGTTGCAACAACTTTCAGAAAAGGATTTTAAGCGTGCAGTTTTTTTAGGTTCCGGTGCACTGTCAGGCACTGCAACTGAAGCAGCGCTTAAGTTGCAGGAACTCACCGATGGACAAATAATTTGCAAGGCTGATACTTACCTTGGTCTTCGCCATGGCCCAAAAGCAGTGATTGATGAAAACACACTGGTCGTTTATTTTTTCAGCAATAATAAATATGTGCAGCGGTATGAAAAGGATCTTGTAAATGCAATGAAAGATGGCAACAATGCTATGTTTAGTTTAAGTGTTAGCGAACAACATATAATGACTGATAATATTGATGCGCAAATTAATTTTGGTGAGCCGCAACACAAAATCGATGAAGATTTTTTGACGGTTTGTTCAATTGTTGTTGGACAATTGCTGGGTTTTTATAAAAGCCTTCAATTAGGTTTAATGCCAGATGCGCCTTCAGTAAACGGAGCAATTTCACGAGTTGTGAAAGGCGTAAATATCTACCCGGTTGAATTTGAATCATAATTTAAACAATTACTTTTTTGACTTTTACTTATAAACTTTTTGAATTACATCGTGCAGCAAAAAAAATTTGATGTATTAGTTGCAGGCGAATTAAACATTGACCTGATACTCGACAGGCTTGATCAATTCCCGGTTATTGGCAAAGAAATTATGGCCGGTGAAATGATATACACTTTGGGAAGCAGTTCGGCCATCTTCGCTTCAAACCTAAGCACACTTGGCGGTTCAGTCAATTATTGTGGCTGCATTGGCAACGATAATTTCGGCGACAAGATATTGAATGATCTTGCTGTAAAAAATGTAAACACATCTAATATTATTCGCAGTAAAACATCAGGAACGGGAATTACTGTTGCTTTTAATTTTGAACAAGATCGTGCCATGGTTACTTATCCCGGCGCTATGAATGAGCTTGAACAAAATCATATAACAGATGACATGTTGAAGCAGGCGCAACATCTGCATGTAAGTTCAATCTTTTTACAACATGGGCTTAAACCTGGTTTGATTGATTTGTTCAAACGGGGGAAACAATTTGGATTAACAACTTCTCTTGATCCGCAATGGGATCCTGCAGAAAAATGGGATTGCGACTGGAAAAATTTATTGCCTTATGTTGATGTGTTTTTACCCAACATTGAAGAGCTAAAAAACATCGCACAAAAAACAAATTTTGCTGATGCTGTTAATGCATTAAGAAATTCAGCAAATCTTATTGTTGCAAAAAACAGTACAGAAGGTGCAACTGCTTATTATAAAAATGAAATTGTTGAACAAGCTGCATTCATTAATCATGATTTTGTAGATGCGATTGGCGCCGGTGATAGTTTTAATGCAGGTTTCATCAGCCGGTTTATTCAAAAAAAATCTCTAAAAGAATGTGCTGAGTTAGGTGCAGTTTGCGGCGCTATTAACACAACACAAAAAGGCGGCACAACCGCTTTTACAGATTTGAATACAGTAAGGAAAATAGCAAAAGAAAAATTTAATTATACGTTACAATGACGATGAAGGAAAAGCTTGCAGACTTTACTAAACAAGGCAAAGCGCTGCTCGCTGTCAATTTTTACAATTTTGAAACGTTAAAAGGATTATTACTTGCAGCACAACAAACAAACAGCAATTTGATATTGCAATTGAGTGAAAGCTCCTTGCATTATCTGGGCGTGCAACCCGCAATTGCAATGGCAAGAATAATGCTGACAGAAATGAATGTTGAAGGTTGGGTGCATCTTGACCATGGAAGCAGTATTGAAATTGTGAAAGAATGTTTAGATGCAGGTTTTGATAGCGTGATGATTGATGCAAGCGAGAAATCATTTGAAGAAAATATACGCATTACAAAGGAAGCAGTAAAAATTGCAGCATCATACAACGCAAATGTTGAAGCAGAGTTAGGTTATATAGCAAAGCTTAACCAATCACAAACAGTAGAACCAACGAGTGCTGATGATGCAAAAAATTTTGTTGAAGCAACAGGTATTGATGCCTTGGCAATCGCCATTGGAAATGCTCATGGTTTTTATAAAAAAACTCCAAAGCTTCGTTTAGACAGGTTGAAAGAAATAAGAGCGGTTACAAATTGTACGTTGGTATTGCACGGCAGCAGCGGTATTCCAGACGAGCAGTTGCAGGAAGCAATTCGTTGCGGCATCAGCAAAATAAATCTTGCAACAGAAACAAAGAATGCATTTATGAAGAAATTGCAATTACTCTTGGCAAATAATGATGAAATTGATTTAAGAAAAATATTTCCAAAAGCAATTGATGAAATAAAAGAACTTATTATTAAAAAGCTAAACGTTATAAATAGTTAATGAAAAAATATTGCATTACGATTTTTATTGCTGCTGTAAGTTTTCATTTATTAGCTCAAAATGCAGGCGACCTTTTATTGAAAAACTACAAACCCGTTTCAATTTATAAAACACCAACGGCAAATATTCAACGTGCATCTTTCCCTGTTATTGATATGCATTCGCATGATTATGTGGAAACGAAAGATGATGTAGATGATTTAGTGAAGCTGATGGACAAAATGAATGTAAAGAAAACGATGATCCTCACTTATTCAACAGGTAAAGGTTTTGATAGTGCTGTTGAAAAATATAATAAATATCCGGATAGATTTGAATTATGGTGCGGCTTTGATTACACTGGTTATGGAACACAAGGCTGGCAAAAACATGCAGTTGAAGAATTAGAAAGATGTTATCACAAAGGTGCAAAAGGTGTTGGTGAATTGGGTGATAAAGGCGAAGGCGAATTATATTCAAAACCCACGCCAGGCAAGGGTTTGCATATTGATGACCCGCAAATGAAACCGCTGCTTGAAAAATGTGCCGCTTTACACATGCCTATCAGTATTCACGTTGCAGAAGATGAATGGATGTATGAAAATCCTGATTCAACAAACGATGGTATGATGAACGCTGCTACATGGCATGTTGATATGAGCAGTCCGCAAAAGTTGGGTCACGATGCGTTGCAAAAAAGTTTAGAAAATGCAGTGCGTGAAAATCCAAAAACAATTTTTATTGCTTGCCATTTATTGAACGCTTGTGCCAATCTTCAGCAGCTTGGAGATTTGTTAGACAAGTATCCAAATTTATATGCAGACATTGCCGCACGTTATGGCGAGTTTGCTCCTGTTCCGCGTTATACAGCGGCATTCTTTACAAAATACCAGGACAGATTGGTGTATGGCACGGATAATAGTCCTGAAGAGCATATGTATATTACAACATTTAGAATTTTAGAAACTGCCGATGAACATTTTTATGAGCCGGATACATTCAATTATCACTGGGCCTTGTATGGATTGAATTTGCCAAAAGAAGTGTTGGAAAAATTGTATTATAAGAACGCAGAAAAAATTATGAAATGACCTCATCCCAACCCTTCTCCAGGGAGAAGGGCAAGAAAGCATCAAGGTTGTTTCAAACAACTTAAATTATCTGGTTCTCGAAGTCCTCTCCTTTGGAGAGGATTTAGGTGAGGTCAAAACAAAAAATTAAATCAATTTTTATTAATGAAAAAGTTAGTAATCATTTTGATGAATTATGTTTTTGTGTTGAACATATCAGCGCAAAACACAATTATTACCAATAAAAATTTAACGATTGAAGTAAATAATGAATTGCAAACAAAAATCAATTCAACTTTTAGCAACGCTCAATCGCTAACAAATAATTTTTCATCATCAGAATATCTCGAAACAAAATATTTTACAGCAAAGCTTTTCCATCAAACAAGAACAGAAAAGAAGAGTATTCATGATGCTGCCGGCGATGGAACAGCATATAAGTTTTATGGAACAGATGATGCTGATAAAATTGAAAAAATCCTTTCCATAAAAATCTATAACAATTTTCCTGATGCTGCATACTTCGATGTTCAATACATTAATCACAGTGAAAAAGATTTGCCTGTAATAAAATGGGTGAACAACGAATACAATATTTTACCAACAAAAGATTCAACAACATTCTGGACGTTTCAAGGTTCATCGCATGCAGACCGCCGCGACTGGATAAAAAAAATTAAGAAAGGCTTTTACGAAGAAAACTTTATGGGGATGAATGCATCAGATTACGGCGGTGGTATTCCTGTAATTGATGTGTGGAGAAAAGATGTCGGCATTGCAATCGGCAATACAGAAACTGTTGCAAAATTAATTTCACTGCCGATTGATTACGACAAATATTCTTCCACAGCAAAAATGAGTGTTGAATATGATTATCCTGAAAAAGAAATTTTGAAATCAAATGAAACACTCAACACGTTTGAAACTTTTATAAGTGTGCATCAAAAAGATTGTTTTGCAACGTTGCGCAATTTTTCAAACTACATGCAAACGAAAGGTATTAAAGCTGCAGCTACCGTACCTGCTGCGTTTGAGCCGGTTTGGTGTGCATGGGGTTATGAAAGAGATTTTACATTGAAAGAAATTTTAAACACATTACCTGAAGTAAAAAAGCTCGGAATTAAATGGGTTGGCCTGGATGATGGTTATCAACAAGCGGAAGGCGACTGGCATACAAACGCAGCGCATTTTGCAGGCGGGGATGCAGAGATGAAAACTTTTGTTGACAGCATTCATGCACAGGGAATGAAAGCAGTTTTATGGTGGGCGCCAATGGCTGCAGATCCGGGCAGCAATGTTTTAAAAAATCATCCGCATATTTTGCTTGAACAACAAAATGGTGCGCCGCAATATATTAGTTGGTGGGATGCATATTATATGTCGCCAACTGATAAAGATGTGATTGAGGAAACAAAAAAAACGGTGAAACTTTTTATGCAGGATTGGGGTTTTGATGCATTGAAATTAGATGGACAATTTATGAATGCATGTGCGCCCGATTATGGCGACCACAACATTGATTATCCTGAGCAAAGTTTTGAAAAAATGCCGTTGTTGTTTAAAGCAATTTATGAAACGGCGAAAAGTATAAAGCCTGATGCAGTAATTGAATTTTGTCCCTGTGGTGATGTGATGAATTTTTATCACATGCCATACACGAATCAATTTGTTGCAAGCGATCCTGAAAGCAGCTGGCAGGTAAGATTGAAAGGTAAAGTATATCATGCAATGATGCCGGGCACTGCATATTTTGGCGATCATGTTGAGTTAACTGATACAAAAAAAGATTTTGCATCACAGGTTGGAATTGGTGCTGTGCCGGGAACAAAATTTGTTTACCCGGCAACAGGCGTAAAAAGTAAAGATGAAAATTTTCTCACGCCTGAAAAGGAAAAATTGTTTAAGCACTGGATTAAAATTTATAATGAAAAAATGTTGAGCACAGGTGTTTACCGCGGTGATTTATATGATTTAGGTTATGATTATCCTGAAACACATTGCATACAAAAAGGCGACACAATGTATTATGCATTTTTCAATCCTGATTTTAATGGCGCAATTGAATTAAAAGGACTTGATGCAAATAAAAAATATTCTCTTGTTGATTATGTAAATGATAAAAATTTAGGAGTTATAAACGGAAATCAACCAACAATAAAAATTGATTTTAAAGAATCTTTATTGATTGAAGTAAAGCCCCTAAACTAAATTGATTCATTAATTAATCTTTCATTAAATGCTTATCAAATCCTGACGCAATTAGTTGCTCGTAAGCTTGCCACACATCACCAGGAATAGGTTGATAAATTTGAAATCCTTTTTCAGGATAATATTTTATACGCTGCAAATCACCAACCATAATATTTATAACTTTTTCCAATGGTATTTCTTCAGTTGGATAATCTTCAAAACTTATTTGCGGTGATGTAACAATTAATTTTTTATCGGGCCAGTGTTTTTTAAACGTTGCATAACTTCTTCGCTCCATGTATGGTTTTTGCACAACAATAAAAGATTGAGGATCGAGATTTTTTTGTGTAAGCAATTGTTGTGTGAACAAAATGTTTTCACCAGTGTTGGTTGACTTATTTTCAATAAGAATATCGTTTGCAGGAACACCCATTTGAATTGCAATTGCAGCAAAAAGATCCGCTTCTGTTTCTGTCCACATTTCTTTTGTAAAATTTCCCAAACCACCTGAAAAAATTATTATTGGCGCCCATTGCTGTAAATACAATTCAGCAGCGCGGTTTGCAACACGCAAATCGTGACTTCCTAAAACCAAAATACAATCTGCTTTTTCAAGCGCATGATGCATGTGATGATAATCCCAAAGTTTCTTTGCCAAAGCAATTGTTGTGTCATTGATCATAAGCGGCAAAAATATTTCATAACCTGCCAGGTTGAAAAGCAATTATTTTCGCGCCATGAATTTTGATATTATTAAAGATATTATTATGAACAGGCGCAGTTGCAAGCCTGCATTGATGAATGGAAAAAAGATCGATGATTTAATCGTTCAGCAATTACTTGAACTTGCAGACTGGGCGCCCACTCATGCACACACTGAACCATGGCGCTTCATTGTTTTTGCAAATGATAAAGTGCAACAATTTTGTAAAGATCATGCCGAACTATATAAAGCGAATACAACCGCTGAAAAATTTGAAACATCGAAATATGAAAAGTTGCTCCATAATGCTGATAATTGTTCGCACATAATTGTTGCTTACATGAAACGCGGCACAAATCCCAAGATCACTGTAACAGAAGAAATATGTTCAACAGCAGCCGCAATACAAAATATATTATTAGCAGCTTCAACATTAAATATTGCTGTTTTATGGAGCACTGGCGGTCTTACTTATCATCCTGCAATGAAATTCTATTTTAATTTAAATAATGAAGATCACATACTTGGGCTGATATATCTCGGATATTCCGATAATGCACCAAAAGAAGGTAAACGTGTTACTGCTTTAAAAGAAAAAATCGGGTGGAAAAAGTGATACTGAAATTAAACGTATTAGCCTTCGCAAACATGTATGCGCAATTCTTTATAATGCTTTGTGCCTGAGTAGAAGTAAAATCATATTTTTAACGTTATTACATGATAAAGAGAAATGCATTTTTACTATTGTTTAAAGCGAACTTTAATTTTCTGCTTAGCCATATATCTTGTTCAATGTAACAATTTAATGGCTCAGACTACATATCAATTGCCGCCTAATCAACCTGAACAGGATGCGTGCAATGCAATACAGTTATGCGGCAGTTTTTTTAATACTCCATACAGTTATACAGGACGTGGAAAAATTTTGGATTTAGATTCAACTCCGTGTTCTCCTCAACCTAAGGGTGGTGAGCAAAATTCTGTATGGCTAAAAGTGCATGTATTACAAGCTGGGAGTATCATCTTTAAAATAACCCCTGTTAATCCGGACGATGACTATGATTTTGCGGTAATAAATGCAACAGGTAAAACCTGTGGTCCTTTATTTTTAAAAGATGTAGTTCGATGTAATTATAATAGTCATGCACCTAACGATAATGGTGTTATTGGATTAAGCGACAGTTCAAGAAAGCCTTATATACTGGCTGGTACCATTGGATATTCTTTTGCACAGGCTACGTTTGCAAGAAGTGGTGACGAATATCTTATCATGATTAATAATTTTGGCAATTATGTTAGCGGCGCGCCCAGCAAAGGCTTCAGCATTGATTTTACAGGGTCAACAGCAGTTTTTTATGATATTACACCTCCGCACATATCAAGCGCAGATGTACCGTGTACCAATGCATCGAGTATTACTTTAAAATTAAACACAAGAATATTATGCAGTTCAATTGCTGCGGATGGCAGTGATTTTACAACAAATAGTCCTGTAAAAATTATCAGTGCCACAGGCTTGAATTGTAACGACAGGGGCGGGTATACTAATACAGTAACAATAAATTTTGCATCGGTTATACCTCCGGGCAGTTATACTATCAGTGCAAAAAAAGGTACGGATAATAATTCACTGGTTGGGTTGTGTAACAGTGAAGTATCAACATTCGATGTTGTTCCATTTATAGTAAAACAAAATGGAAAAGTTGTAATGGATAATGAGAATATCTGTTTTCAGCAATTACCATTTAGCTGGAATGGTTTTAAATTAAGCAATGGTGGCGATAATGTTGCAACTTATACAACCAAATCAGTAGAAGGATGCGATTCAACAACAATATTGAATCTCTCAGTTCAGGATGCCCCGCAACAGGTAGTGAAATCAGAAACTATTTGCGATGGTGATTCATATTTGTTGCCGTGGGATTCGGCCGTAAATGCAGCCGGCACATATGTACATCATTACACAAATGTAAATGGATGCGACAGCATAGTGGAAAGTTTTACAGTGAATGTTTTAATACCAAACGGCGGCAGTGTTGAAGCCAGAGACAGTACGATAGAAACAGGATTTTGTCAAAATGGTTTTGCAATTTTGACTCCTCAATACGATTTTGAAAGTTATTTATGGAATAATGGCGAAACATCAAGTTCAATAACTGTAAATGTTGCCGGAACGTATGCTTTAAAAGCGACAGATAAATTTGGATGTGTTACTATAGACACTTTCGTTGTAGCTGCTTATCAATTTCCTGTTGCTGCGTTTAAGGGAACCGAAACATTGTGCAG
>JAFBAF010000090.1 GCA_019247895.1 Parafilimonas sp.
TGTGTTAAGCTGGTCGGTAACTAACGCTCCGAATGCGTACACATTAACAGACAACGGTGATGGCACTGCAACATTATCATTGCATCCTGATTATCTTGCTGCCGGTACTTATGCGCCTGTTGTTTCAGTGAATGATGGAAACGGCGGCTTCGTGGCCCGCACATTTAATTTAACTGTAAATGATGCAAGCCCCAATATGAACATCTATACAAGATTCCAGTATACAGATACAATTGGCGCTCCATGGAACAGTATCACTTCATCGGTTACACATAATCTTAAAGACGCATCAGGTAATATAACGCCGGTTGGAATAGAAGTGCAGGGCCCATGGTTTGTTACATTCAATACAGGTACACCAACAGGTAATAATTCAGGTGTTTATCCTGATCCGATATTAGCAGATTATTTATACTTCGGCATATTCGGAGGTCCTGAAACTTTAGATACAAAAATTGTCGGTCTCGATACTTCTAAATCATACAATCTTACATTCTTTGCATCAAGCACATTTCCCGGCACACAGGATAATGGTTCCACTATTTATACTGTAGGAAATGTAAGCGATACATTGCGTGTGCAGGCTAATATAAAAAATACTGTAACTATCAGCAATGTTAAGCCTGCTGCTGATGGAACCATCTTGTACCACATGTCTAAAAACATTGATGCGGCAGTAGGTTATATAAATTCTCTGGTAATAAATTATTCTTATGATGACGGAACAGCACCGGTTGCAGCTACTAATCTCACTGCACAAAATGTTGTTGGTAAAGGTGTGCAGCTTTCGTGGAAAGATGTTGCTTACAACGAGGCAGGATATAAAGTGTATCGTTCAACATCATCAAACGGAACTTATACAATGATTGGCCAAACAGCTATTGATGTATCTGGATTTAGTGATTCAGTTGTAAATGGCACTACTCAATATTTCTATAAAGTAGCTGCATTTAATACACATGGCACTTCTGACTATAGCAATATTGCTTCTGTTACTACAACAAACAGAATTCCGCAATTAGCAGCTATTAATGATGTAGCTATAAAAAACAATCAAACAGCAACAATAAATATTACTGCTAATGATGATGCAACAGATCATGTTACGTTATCTGTAACAGGTCTTCCATCATTTGCAACATTTGTTGATAATGGAAATGGCACAGGCAAAATAACGGTTACACCAACCGCAAATAACCTGGGCGCTTATCCGGTTACTGTTACTGCAACAGATAACGCAGGAGCAAGTTCATCCGTATCATTCAATATTTTAATTTCTGATCCTAATATTTCTTCAACATACTTAAGCTTCTCTGATGGTGCAAAACCAGTTCCCAAACCATGGAATATGTTAGCAGGTTTTCCTTTCAAAGGTTTATCATTCTCTAACATTAATGATGACAGCAACACGCCAACAGGTATGACTGTAACATTTAAAAATGGTTTCTCAGCTGTAGTACAATCAGGTATGCAACCGGTAGAAGGAACTGGTATTTATCCAAATGTTGTGATGCGTACTGCAGAATTTGAACAAGGTACTCAAAAAGATACGATCCAGATAAGTGGTTTGAGTTCATCGAAGAAATACAATTTTGTTTTCTTTAACAGCCACGATGACGGATTAAAAGGCAATACCAACTTTACTATTGGTTCAACAACAGTAACATTAAATGCAACTGATAATATTAGCAAAACAGTGCAGATTAATGGCGTAACTCCTACAAATGGAGTAGTGAATATTGCCATACAAAAAGTTGCCGGCTCTGATTATGCATTCATTAGTACATTAATCATACAAAGCTATGCAAGCAGCTACACTGCCCTGGCGCCTTCAAACCTGCGCACAACAACGGTAACACGCAACTCAATAGGCTTGCAATGGGAAGACAGAGCTTACAGTGAAACAGGTTACCAGATATGGCGTGCCGCAGACAGCGCAAGCAGTTATACATTGCTTACAACAGTTGGCGCAAACACAACGTCATACACTGATGCAAACCTGTTGCCTAATAAAACCTATAATTACATAGTAAGAGCAGCATTTAGCGGTTCTGTTTATTCAAGCTTCTCTAATCCGGTTAAGGCAAGTACTTACGGATATAGTGTATATGTAAATTATAATTTTGGCAGTGATTATGGCAAGCTTCCATGGAACAATACTGATGCGCCACCGCAAATCGGTTATACATGGAATAACTTCTTTGATGAAAAAGGTTTCACTACAAGCACAGGCATGTTGTTAACAAGTGACTGGGCAGGTATGTACGGTGCAGGCATGAACCCTTTAAATAATTCCGGTGTAGTGCCCGATACGGTAATGATAGATAGCTATGGATTGTTCCCGGGCCAAACTGCAACATTCCAAATTACAGGTTTGAATATTGGTATGAAGTACGACTTTACTTTCTTCGCAAGTTCACAAGCTTATGGTGATGTAAATACTTCATATATAATTAATGGCGTGCAAACGATATTGAACACTTCATTAAACATAAATGGAACCCAAACAATTTATGGTGTAATGCCGGATCAAAATGGCAACGTAACCATAACAGTATCCGCGGCAACACAAACGTCACAGTTTGGATTGTTAGGTGCATTGATTGTGTCAGGTTATACGCCTTCGGTTTCAACAGTTGTTCCGCAATTGCCACCGCAAAGTTTGCAATCAAATCAAACTTCGGCAGCAATTGCACAAACACAACCAGCAAAAACAGATGTAGACCTGAAAGCGTTTCCTAATCCATTTCATAATTACTTTGATTTACAAATGTCATCACCAACACAGCATAATTACCAAGTAAATATTTATGATATCAATGGTAAGCTGGTGTATAATCATAATTTGGGTAATGTGCTTCCTGGAAACAATACCTTCAGGATACAACCCAATATGAGTTTATCAGCAGGTGTTTATACCGTAGTCATTATAAACACAGATACAAAAACAACCAAAACTATCAAGCTGGTGAAACAATAGAAACGATTTCAATACCGTATTCTATTTAAAGCGGGTGTACAAATTATGTACGCCCGTTTTTAGTTGTTGAATAATTAAACGTTACGTGTATTGTTTGATTGATTATACTTTCATTCAGATATTTGTCTTCAAATAAATATTATTTCTGCAGCATCTTCCATACTTAATTCACCTATTGAATACCTTAAAGGTGTTGGGCCTTTGCGTGCCGATCTTTTAAAGAAAGAACTCGGCATTTTTACATTTGAAGATTTGATGAATCATTATCCGCTGCGATATATTGACCGGACAAAAATTGACGTCATTGGCAGCATAACACTGCAAACAGATTACATTCAGGTAAAAGGTACGATCAGAGAAATACAAACGCTTGGTGAAAGAAGACAAAAACGATTAATTGCATGGCTCGAAGATGATACCGGCGTTGTTGAGTTAACATGGTTCCAGGGAATACAATGGGTACAAAAAATTTTACATGAAGGCAGTCGATATTTAGTATATGGTAAAACAAGTTTTTTTAATGGAAGGCCACAAATCACGCATCCTGAAATTGAATTGTTTGATCCTGCATTAGCGAAAGGAAAATCTTTTTTAGAACCGGTTTATCCGACGACAGAAAAATTAAAGGCAAAAGGTTTAAATGCACGGCAACTTGCAAAGCTTACTGCAGCTTTAATAACTGTAGTTTCAGAAAAAGATGTTTACGAAAATATTCCCGAAGTCATCGTGCAAAAATTAGATTTATTAAAAAGATATGAAGCCATTGTCTCCATTCATTTCCCCAAAAATCTACAGGATTACGAAAAAGCAATACATCGCTTAAAGTTCGAAGAATTTTTTTTAGCACAGGTAAGAATGGCAATGATTCGAGGAAGAAGGCACCGGAAAAGTAAAGGTGTTGTATTTGAAAAAGTAGGAGCGTTGTTTAATTCATTTTATAATCATCACCTGCCTTTTGAATTAACAAACGCTCAAAAAAGAGTGATCAAAGAAATAAGAAATGATACTGCAAAATCGCATCAAATGAATCGCTTGCTGCAAGGCGATGTCGGTAGCGGAAAAACAATTGTTGCTTTACTTGTAATGTTGATTGCAGCAGATAACGGCTATCAGAGTTGCTTAATGGCGCCCACTGAAATTCTTGCTCAACAGCATTACAATAACTTAAAAAATCTTTTAAAAGATTTACCCGCAGGCATTGCTTTATTAACCGGCAGTACCAAACAATCCGAAAGAAAAACAATGCTGGAAGATCTAAAAAATGGCAGCATAAAAATTTTGGTAGGAACACATGCAGTGATTGAAAAAGTTGTTCAGTTTAATAATCTTGGTTTAGTGATAATTGATGAGCAACATCGCTTTGGGGTGGCGCAAAGAGCAAAGCTTTGGGAAAAGGCGGAAACACCACCGCATGTTTTAGTCATGACTGCTACGCCAATTCCCCGTACATTGGCAATGACAGCCTATGGAGATTTAGATTACAGTGTCATTGATGAATTACCGCCCGGCAGGCAACCTATAATAACTGTTCACAGGTTTGAAACAAAGCGGGCAAGTGTGATGGATTTTGTGAAAAATGAAATAGCAAAAGGAAGGCAGGTATTTTTTGTTTATCCATTGATTGAAGAAAGTGAAAAGATGGATTATGAAAATTTGATGGCAGGTTATGAACAGGTAAAGAGCTTTTTCCCTGAACACAAATACCGCATAAGTATGATCCATGGAAAAATGCCGGCGGAACAAAAAGAAGTGAACATGCAACGTTTTAAATCTGGCGACACTCACATACTCGTAGGTACAACGGTAATTGAAGTGGGGATAGATGTGCCTAATGCTTCGGTGATGGTGATTGAAAGTGCTGAAAAATTTGGGCTATCACAACTGCACCAGTTACGCGGAAGAGTTGGACGAGGCGGCGATAAAAGTTATTGCGTGCTTTTATCTGCTTACAAACTGGGTGAGGAAGCAAAAGCGCGATTGAAAATTATGTGTGCTACAAACGATGGTTTTAAAATTGCAGAAAAAGATTTGGAATTGCGCGGACCTGGAGAAATTGAAGGAACAAAACAAAGCGGAATGTTAAACTTTAAGCTGGCAAATATAGTCAATGATAAAGATTTACTTTCCATTGCAAAGTTTTATGCCGAAACAGTTTTGAAAGAAGATGAAGAGCTGGTTCAACCCGGGCATTCAGGTTTAAAAAATTATCTTTTTTCGCAAAAAGGAAAAACTGCGTGGAGTAAAATTTCCTGACAACAATTGAAAGTAATAAACGTTTTATTCGTAACTTAATAAAAAATTCTTGAAAAGATCATTAGTGCTCATTGCAATATTGTTAGCAGGGCTTGTTCAACATTTATCTGCGCAATATTTACAGTTTATCGAGAACAAAGGCCAATGGGATAATTCTGTTAAATTCAAGACAGATTTTAATGGTGGCGCTTTATTTTTAAAGTCTTCAGGCTATAAAGTTGTTTTACACAACCCGGAGCAACTTAAAGCTATAAAACAATACTTCAGCGATCATATGGATAGCGCTGAAAATAGTAACAATTCAAGAAGTGTTCCGGCAGGTGCTCGAAAATTTATCTTGCATTCTCATGCTTACGAGATTAATTTTTTAAACGCTGATTCAAATGCAGTTGCAGAACCTGATAAACCTTTAAGTCTTTATAACAATTATTTCATAGGAAAAGATAGCAGCAAATGGAGAACTGGCTGCAGAATATTTAACGGTGTTACTTACAAAAACATTTATAAGAATGTAGATGTACGATATTATTCAGACAATGGCAACCTGAAATATGACCTGATTATAAGACCGGGAGCAGACATAAGTAAAATTGCTCTGCAGTTTAACGGCCTTGATGGCTTGCAGGTAAATAAATACGGAAATCTTACCATGCATACTTCTGTGGGTGATGTTTATCAGAGTATTCCGTCAAGCTATCAAATAATTAAAAGCCTTAAATCCAAAGTAAAGGCAGTATTTGAATTGAATGGAAACACGGTTCGTTTTAAGCTGGATAAATATGATAAAACCGCAACATTAATTATTGATCCAACAGAAATATTTTCAACATTCGTAGGTAGTATTTCAGATGTATGGGGTTATTGCGCTACTTATGATAATGCAGGTGATTTTTATGCCGGTGGCATTGTGTTCGATGCCGGTTACGATCCTCGTCATGTAGGCGGTTACGATGGATCATTTGGTGGCGGTGACGGCTCTGAGGGAAGCGGTTTAGCATATGATGTTGCTCTTATGAAATTCAATCCTACGGGCAATCTTGCCTTATATGCAACTTATCTTGGCGGAAGCGGAGATGAACAACCACATAGTCTTATTGTAGACTCTCGTGGCAACCTTGTAATTTCCGGGAGAACAACTTCCATAGATTTTCCTGTTACAAATACTACCTATGGAGCAGGTGGCGGTTTTGATATTTTTCTTGCCAAATTAAGTGAAGATGGAAGAGCACTTTTAGCATCACGTAAGTTTGGAGGCACAGGCATGGACGGCGTGAACATTGCTCCGAAGTATATTACCCAAGGCACAACAAGTACACGCAGAAATTACGGCGATGATGCGAGAAGCGAAGTAATAACAGATTATCTTGATAATATTTATTTGGCAAGCTGTACGCAATCTAAGGATTTTAAAACTTCAGACAATGCTTTCAGGAAAAGTTTAGGCGGTTCGCAAGACGGTGTTTTTATAAACGTATCTACTGATCTAAATAATGTTTTCATGAGTACTTTATTAGGTGGTAGCGGAAATGACGCGGCGTTTGCACTGGCTATAAGTAATACTACCGGTAATGTATACATCGGAGGCGGAACTGCCAGTAATGATATGGCGGCAAATGCATCCAATGCGGCTCCGGGCATTATTCACAGTAATTACCAGGGAGGTGATGTAGATGGTTTTGTTACCGAGATTAGCAGCGATATGAGCAAATTAATAAAAACAGTTTACATAGGTACAGGTGGCAATGATATGGTGTATGGAATCCAGGTTGACAAATATGGATTTCCCTATATTATGGGTACAACTACCAGTGCTTTCCCGGTGTATAAATCTGCTTTTAATGCCGGCAATTACCAGGCAAATGGAAAACAATTCATAACCAAACTTAATCCCGATCTTACGCAGGTTATTTATAATGCCAATTTTGGTAAAGGTGCTAATGTGCCTGATATCTCTCCCACCGCTTTTTTAGTTGATGTTTGTGGAAATGCGTATGTTTCGGGCTGGGGTGGAACTGCAAATACGCGTGATGGATATAATACCGGACAAAATACGCTTGGCCTAAGCATTACAAGTAATGCGATCCTGAAACAAACCGATGGCAGCGACTTCTATTTTTTCGTACTGGAAAAAGATGCTAACAGCCAGTTGTTTGGAAGCTATTTTGGTACAGTTGATCCTAATGCTTTTGGTGATCATGTGGATGGGGGCACAAGCCGTTTCGATCGTCGTGGTGTAATTTACCAGGCGGTGTGTGCCAATTGTAATAAAATTGGTGTATTCCCAACTACAACAGGTTCGTGGAGTCCGGGTAATCCCGCGCAAACTGCTGCAATGTGCAACGAAGCTGCAGTAAAAATAGCATTTGAATTATCAGGAGTAATTTCTTCGATACGAAGCTCAATTAATGGCGTATTGCGTGATAGCACCGGTTGTATTCCGCTAACGGTAAATTTTACCGATACTATTAACCTTGGTAAAAAATATGTATGGGATTTTGGTGATGGTTCGGGACAAACAACAACAACAAATGAAGTAACGCATACTTATCCCAATATTGGCGATTATAAAGTTAGATTAGTTAGTATCGATTCATCATCGTGCAATATTGCAGATACTTCTTACATCACAATAAGGGCAAGAAGCAACAGGGCACAAGTTGCAATGGCGGTTACCAAATTGTTGCCCTGCCAATCGTTCAATTATCAATTCAACAATAATTCAATACCGCCTAATGGTTATAACTTTCAACCGGATGATTTTGCCTGGGATTTTGGAGACGGAACAAAAATTCAGACCAATGCACCTTTTGTAACTCATCAATACGCAGCAAGCGGTGTTTATAATGTGAAGTTGTATCTTAATGATACCACATTTTGTAACTCTCCTGATTCAGCAGTTTACCAGTTAAGAGTTGCTTCAATATTGAAAGCGCAATTTGAAACACCGCCAACCGGTTGTGCGCCTTACAATGCTGTATTTAATAATACATCTCTTGGCGGCCAAAATTTTGTTTGGGATTTTGGTGATGGAACAACATCAACAGATGCATATCCAACACATCTGTATACCAACCCGGGAACATACACCATTAAATTATCTGCCACTGATAATTTAACTTGTAACCCTGCCAGTGATACAAGCTTAACAATTGTAGTGCATGAACGTCCGGCAGCTTCATACACATATAGCCCTACAACGCCAAAAGAAAATACACCTTATGATTTTACAAATACCTCAACAGGTGCTGTAAATTATAAATGGGAATTTGGCGACGGCGATAGTTTGCTTACGTCAACTATGTTGCCGGTAAGCCATATTTATAATACCGCCGGCAGTTATGCCGCATGTCTTATCGCTTTCAATGAGTATGGATGTTCTGATACGTCTTGCCAGCAATTAACCGCAATTGTATCGCCATTAGTTGATGTGCCTAATGCATTTTCGCCAAACGGTGATGGCACGAATGATGCGGTTTTTGTAAAAGGTTACGGTATTGCTAAAATGACTTGGAATATTTATAACAGGTGGGGCCAGCTTGTATTTTCTTCTTTTAATATTAATACAGGATGGGATGGCCGCTTTAAAGGGGCGCTGCAACCGCAGGATGTATATGCTTACATACTTAACATTGAGTTTACTGATGGAACCAAAATAAATAAGAAAGGTGATATAACATTATTAAGATAAAAGGAGGTGTTTTATGAAAAGAAATTTTAGAAGAGTCGGTTATTTATCTTTTATATTTTTTACTATTTTCCTTACGCATGCATATTCGCAGGATCTGCATTTTTCTCAATACATTAATGCACCGCTTTTAACCAACCCGGCCAATACAGGTTTTGAGCCCGACGCCGACTGGCGTGCAGGGATAAATTATCGTAACCAATGGGCGGGTGTTTTAAATAATCCTTATAAAACGATGAGTGCATGGGCCGATGCGCAAATATTTAATAATCGTTTTGAAAACGGTTGGATGGGAGCAGGCTTAATATTATTGAAAGACCAGGCAGGCAGTGGTAACTTAAGCAGCACCAAAGTGTACGGTTCAATTGCATACCATCAATTGCTGGGATATAAAAGTTTATTAAGCGGTGGCTTCGGCATTGGAGCAGTAAATAAAAGAATTGATGTAACAAAACTTACTTTTAATACACAATGGAACGGAAAGTTTTTTGATGTAACTATTCCCAGTAACGAAGTTTTTAATGCAACCTCCGTTTGGTATTTTGATTTGAATGCAGGTTTAAATTATGCAATATTTCCGTCGGACAACGCCTATTTAAATGCAGGTTTCAGCGTAGATCACATTAATATGCCAAATGAGTCTTTTTTTTCAAATAATACTGCCGATACAAAAGTGCCTATGCGTTTCAACACATTTATAAATGGCAGCTTTAAATTAAATAACCAGTGGATCGTTAATCCAAACGCTTATGTAAGTATTATGAGTAAATCAACAGAAATTGTTGGCGGAATGAATGCACATTATAATTTAAGTGGCGATGGAAATATGCAGTTGATTGGAGGTTTATATTATCGTGCAAAAGATGCTTTCATACCAATGGTTGGTGTAACCGTAAGCAGTATTTCTGCAACTATAAGTTATGATGCAACCAATTCCACTTTGGGTACATACAGCCAAACACTTGGCGCTTACGAATTAAGCATTACAAAAGTTGGATTGTTTGGAGATTATGGCACAAATGTAAAATGCCCTTCAGTGAAGTTTTAATCAACGTCACTATCTTCTTGCAACAAATCCGGTCTTTTTAATTTAGTAAGTTGAAGCGATTGCTCATATCTCCATTCGTCAATTTTTTTTTGATCGCCACTTAATAAAATGTCAGGCACTTTCCAATCTTTAAATATTGCTGGTCTGGTATAAACCGGCGGTGCTAACAGATCATCCTGAAAAGAATCGAACAAAGCAGAAGTTTCATTATTCAATACACCCGGAATTAATCTTCCAACTGCATCAACAATTAAAGCAGCAGCAATTTCGCCACCGCTTAAAACAAAATCACCAACAGATATTTCTTTTGTAATATAGTTGTCACGTATTCGTTGATCGATGCCTTTATAATGCCCGCAAATGATCAGTAAGTTTTTTTTTATAGAAAGATAGTTTGCAGTTTTTTGATTGAATAGCCC
>JAFBAF010000117.1 GCA_019247895.1 Parafilimonas sp.
TTCTGTATCAATTGCTGTTGCTGCACGTGAACGATTTTTTTGTTGTTGAAGAAATTCATCATACTCCTTTCTGTTAACTGTCCACCCTTTTTCTTTCGCCATCAGTTCAGTTAAATCAATTGGAAAGCCAAACGTGTCACTCAATTCGAAGGCAAACTCTCCTGCTACAATTTTATTTTTTCGATAACTCGAATATTTTGTCAACATATTTATATAAGCAGAAGTAGCCTTTATATCCTCGTTATCATCTTCTATATTCTCCATCACAAAACTTCCACTGGCTCCATCACCATTCGCACTTACATAAATTTGAAATCTTTTTAATCCATTTTCTGCAGTTCTCAAAAACGCATCTTCTTCTTCCTTTATAACTTTTGTTACAAAATCTTTTTGTTGATTGAGTTCAGGAAAAACGTTTTCAAATTGTTTCGAAATAATATCAACCAATTGAAACAACAAGGGCTGTTTATAATCAAGATAGGAATAATAATAACGAACAGCCCTACGCAAAATTCTTCTTATAACATAACCAGCACCTGTGTTTGATGGCAACTGACCATCAGCAATTGTAAAACTTATAGCACGAATATGATCACTCAACACACGAAACGCAACAGCTTCTTTGCTATCGCTGTAATCATATTTTTTGTTCGTGATCTTTTCTATCTCCGCAATCGTTCCGGTAAAAACATCTGTATCGTAATTGCTGTTTTTATTTTGCAATACACGCACCAAACGTTCAAAACCCATTCCTGTATCAACGTGCTTTGCAGGCAATGGTTCAAGGCTTCCGTTCTTTAAACGATTGAATTGGATAAATACATTGTTCCAAATTTCAATCACCTGCGGATGATCAGCGTTCACCAAACTTTTGCCTTCAACCTGTCTTCGTTCTTCATCGCTACGACTGTCATAATGAATTTCCGTACACGGTCCGCATGGACCGGTATCACCCATTTCCCAAAAATTATCTTTCTTTTTGCCTAACAAAATTCTCTCTTCAGGCACCCATTTTTTCCATTCATTAAATGCTTCATCATCTTTTGGCAAACCTTCTTTTTCATCGCCTTCAAAAATGGTAACATATAATCTTGAAGCATTAATTTTATACACTTCAGTCAACAATTCCCAACTCCATGCAATGGCTTCTTGTTTAAAATAATCACCAAAGCTCCAGTTGCCCAACATTTCGAACATGGTGTGATGATATGTATCAACACCCACTTCTTCAAGGTCGTTGTGTTTGCCGCTTACACGCAAACATTTTTGCGTATCTGCAACACGTTTGTAAGGCGCCTGTTTGTTACCAAGAAAATAATCTTTAAACTGGTTCATGCCCGCATTTGTAAACATTAACGTCGGATCATTTTTTATAACGATGGGCGCAGAAGGAACAATCTCGTGTCCTTTGCTTTTGAAAAAATCAAAAAAAGCTTGTCTAATTTCTGATGAAGTCATAACTACAAAAAACGCTTATTATAAATTTAAACGCGCCAAAGATAATTGATAAAAATATCAGCTTGCAGCGCTTTGATTTCATCAATTTCACAAATTGTTTTGTATTGATTCAAATTATCTTTGACACCTGCAAACAACGAAGATTAGGCAAACTTATAAGCGCGTTTACCTCAATGAAAAAAATTAAATACTACTTTAATACACACACGCTTCGTTATGAAAAGCTGGTAACGCCACTGCGGGTAAAGTTGCTTCGTGTTTTCGTTTTTATTGCTACAGCAATTGTTTCTGCAGGTATAATTGTAGTGATCGCTTTTCAATATATCGATTCGCCCAAAACAATTATGCTGGAACAGCAAAATGCCGACCTAAGAAATAATTATGCACTGATCGAAAAACAAGTGAACACGCTTCAACAGGAAATGGATGAATTGGTTAACAGGGATAACAAGGTCTATCGCTCAATATTTGAATCATCACCAATACCAGACAGTGCAAGGCTTAAAGCAATCGAGAAGTTAAAAGAAGTGCAACTGGTCACAAACCTCGGGCAATCAGATCTTGTAAAAAGTGTTGGCAACCAATTGAATCGTTTAAACTTATTGGTTGCTTACCAGCAAAAAAGTTTTAATGATATTGAAGCGATGGTAAAAAACAAAGAAAAATTGCTAGCCGCCATTCCTGCCATACAACCGGTAAGCGATAAAGACCTTACGCGAATCGCATCGGGTTTTGGAACACGTATCGATCCTGTATATAAGGTGCCGAAATTTCATGCAGGGCTTGATTTTGCTGCTCCCATCGGTACACCGATTTATGCCACTGCTGACGGCACTGTTACAGATGCAGGCTTTGATGCGGGTGGTTATGGCAATCGTGTTATCATTAATCATGGTTATGGATATGAAACTTTATATGGTCACATGTATAAAACAAAGGCAAGGCCGAACCAAAAAGTAAAGCGTGGTGAACTGATAGGCTATGTAGGCAGTACAGGCAAAAGTACAGGGCCGCATTGCCATTACGAGGTACACCGCAATGGAACTCCTGTTGATCCTGTGTATTACTTTTATAATGACCTCACACCTGAACAATATGACCGCTTGTTGAAGCTTGCGCAAACGGCTAATCAAAGCCTGGATTAACATAGCTTATCCGCATCAACCATAAATTTTAAGTTGCAAAGCCGCAATTTTACGCGGATAAGTACAGGTAAACAGAATATTTTTAATTGTTTTATTATGTGTCGCCCATTCTTCACAGGTCATTTTGGGCTAGTAATTTACCTGAATTTCAAAGCCTCTTTATAGATAGAAGAAGTAAGAGTTGGTACTTTTGCTTAACAATATTCTATTTAAAACCACCGTATGATAAAGCGTAACGCCTTATTTTTAAAATCCTGTTATTGTACCTTTCGCAAAATCAAAAATGCTCTTTTATCAGGTATTATTTTTTTTGTTGCATTGAGTATTACAAACGAGGCAAAGGCACAAACCCAAAAGCCAAACATAATATTAATATTGGCTGATGATATTGGTTACAAAAGCCTCAGATGTAATGGCGGAAATTTGTATTCTACGCCCAACTTAGATACACTTGCTGAAAAAGGCATGCGGTTCACACAATGCCACGCAAGTCCTATGTGTTCTCCTTCACGATTTCTTTTGCTTACAGGTAAGTACAATTTTCGGAATTATACAAGTTGGGGCGTAATGGATACGGGCCAAAGAACAATTGCTAACATGTTCAGTAATGCAGGTTATACAACGGCTTGCTTTGGCAAATGGCAGCTCGATGGCGGCGATGCTTCAATAAAGAATTTTGGCTTTCAGCATTATTGCATTTGGGATGCTTATACAAAAGATAATAAAAGCGCAAGGTATAAAAACCCGGTACTATATGCCAACGGTAATTATGTTTCGCCCGCTTCTGTTTTAAATAAATATGGTGATGATATTTTTACTGATTCTATAATGAATTTTATTGATGAAAATAAGGCAAATCCTTTTTTTATATACTATCCTATGGTTTTAGGACATCATCCATGTCAGCCTACGCCTGATGATAGTGATTTTGCTAACTGGAATTCAGCCACTATAAACGATACTTCATATTATCCTTCCGAGATGAAATACATGGATAAAAAAATTGGTGAAATATTAAATAAGGTGAAAGAAGCCGGCATCGAAAATAATACGGTGATTATATATCTTGGTGATAATGGCACGCCTTCGGGCATTGCAGAATATCTTGATGAAGATGATGGTTTAGTAACAGGCGGCAAATCTTCAACAAATGAAAATGGATTACATGTGCCCATGATTGTTTATTGGCCGGAAACAGTTATGCAAGGCACTGTGAATAATAATTTAATTGGATTTACAGATTTTTTTCCATCGCTTGCCGGCATCGCTGATATACCTGTTCCGGATTACGGACAACTGGATGGTGTGAGCTTCGCTTCCCAGCTTACCGGCAATGCCGACACAGTGCGGCAGTGGTTGTTTTATGATTATAACCCTGAAAAAGGTATCGATACACTTAAACGCTGGGCGCAAAACATTCAATATAAATTATACGACACGTCAGCAGCAAACAGTGACCGTTTATTTTATGATATTATAAATGATCCGGAAGAGAATCATCCTATACCTGATGATGAGCTTACGCCTGAACAAATATCCATTAAACAACAACTCTTAGATATAATCAACGGATATATTGCGCAGGGTATTCCTATTTTAGATACAGCAGGAGTTAGCTCAGTTAGCGACTCTTCTGCTTTAATAAGGAATTCTATTGAAATAAACGGAGGCTCAACCATTACAGCAAGCGGTGTGGTTTGGGGTACACATCCCGGCGTGTCGGTATCTTCAGATAGTCATACCTCGGAAAATATTCCCGGCGGTAAATTCACGAGTTTAATTACCGGGTTAATGCCCAATTCAACATACTATGCAAAAACCTATGCTACAAACATTGCAGGAACAGCTTACAGTAAAGAAATCACATTTACAACACCTGATATACCAACTGTTGCTACAAATGCAACAGAAATAAATAATACAAGCTTTGTTGCCCATTGGCTTACCGCTGATACTGCAAGTAATTATAAACTTGATGTAAGCACCGAAGATTCTTTTGCTGTTGTTCATCCCGATACTGTTATACAGGAAAATTTTGATAGCGGGATTTTGCTTCCCCGCGATTGGTCTATGACCGGAACGAATATCACAACAGATTCTATAAAATTTGGTGAACAGGCTCCTTCTTTACAATTTAAACAATCTAATCAAAAAATTACTACCCGCAGCTTTACAGGCGCGGTTTCAAAAATTAGTTTTTGGATGAAAGGCTTAACAGACAGCGCAGGTATTTTAGAAGTGGATGGATTTGACGGTACATATTGGCAACCTATCGACACAATTAAAAACATTTCGAAACCTGCCATTATTAAAACTTATGATACCATTTCTACGCCTGCATTAAAACAAAACTTCAGGCGCTTCAGGTTTATCTATACCCGTATAAACGGCTCTTTAGATTTAGATGATATCAACATAACATACAGCGCAATTATGCCTTCATTTGTGCATGGCTATTTTGATAGCACAGTTACTGATAACTTTTTAGAAATCGCAGGGCTTAAGAAAAATACACAATACTTTTACCGCGTTCGTACCGTAAACGCAAATGGTATTTCAGGCAATTCTAATACAATATCTGTTTATACTTCCAATATAAAGTTGGATACGCCCGTTTGTACAAGTGCAACCAAAATATCAAGAAAAGGTTTTACTGCTAATTGGAATTTTGTAGAAAATGCTGATACTTATAAAATTGATGTAAGTACTTCACCTGTATTTTCACAATCAACAACAATAAAAGCTATTGAGCCATTTAATAATGGATTAGCACTTTCACCAAACTGGATAATCACCCGTGGCCTTACCATCGATACTGTAAATTTTGGTAAAGCGTCTTCTTCTGTAAAATTTAGCAAATCCGGACAAAGCATAACCACTAACTTGTATCCTTCACCAGTAACAAGCTTAAGTTTTTATGTCAGGGGTTTCCGCTCTAACCCGGGTTCATTAATTGTAGAAGGCTTTGATGGCTCAACATGGCAAATCATAGACAATTTCGTAATACCTAAAACCCGGACCACAAAAACGTACGATTCTGCATCGCTGCCGGTGCTGGAAAATAAATTTATCCGGTTCAGGTTTACATTTACAAAAGCTGCCGGCATAATGGATTTGGATGATATTTCAGTAAAATACACAGAAGTTTCTCCATTGTTTGTTGCCAATTATATCGATAGTTCCGTTACAAATAATTTCTTAAAGATTGAAGGACTTAAAAACAACACAAAATATTATTACAGGGTGCGGGCATTTAGTAAAGATCTTGATGATACATCGGCATATTCCAATGTGATGGAAGTTATCACATGTGACGATTCATCATTTAAGCAAAGTGAAATTATCAGCCAAAGCAAAACGAACAAAAAAGAGCTCATAACAATTTTCCCTAACCCTTCCACAAACCAATTTAATTTAAGTATCCGGTCAGGAAATCAAATGCCGGTGCACATCATTGTTACAAGCGGGCAAGGTAATAAGGTATATGAGTATTCCGGGATGAATAAGAATAACTATTTTTTTGGAAGTAGTTTTATAGCCGGAATTTATTTTGCAGAAATAATACAAGGCGATAATAAAGAAACAATTAAATTGATAAAAGCCGGCAAGTAAACTTTCACATGATTGTTTATCGGATAGCAATTTGCACAAAGTTTTACTGCGTTACCAATAAATCAAGAACTGCTAACAAATTTTGTTCATGTATTAAATGCAGATTGTTATCGCAGTCATTTTACTTATTTATGACAACTTATAAAGCTGTCATTTTTATTTTTGCGGCTGCCATTTTCAGTATTATTTGAGTTGCACATTGTTTACAGCCTCAATGAACAATGCAATTATTTTTGTACCAGCTGCATCATTTCAATTGAATACGGTTGTGTCACTCCCTTGTACTGAAGTTTTTCATGGCAACTAATTTTATGACTGAATTAAAAAATAATCTTTTACTAAAAGCATTACGCAAAGAAAAAGTTGAACGACCGCCGGTATGGATGATGAGGCAGGCCGGAAGATATTTACCCGATTATATCAAACTGCGTGAAAAATATGATTTCTTCACCCGTGTGCAAACACCTGAACTTGCAACAGAAATAACATTGCAACCTGTTCATCAAATTGGTGTTGATGCGGCAATTATCTTTTCTGATATTTTGGTTATACCGCAGGCAATGGGTGTTCAAGTGTTGATGGAAGAAGGCAAAGGGCCATCATTACCTAACACAATAAAAACGCAAAAAGATATTGATGCATTAAATACATCGAATGTTGATGAACATTTGAAATATGTTTTTGATGCATTAGCCCTTACAAAAAAAGAATTGAATGGCGCAGTTCCTTTAATTGGTTTTGCCGGCGCACCATGGACGATCTTCTGCTACATGATCGAAGGCAAAGGCAGCAAAACATGGGATAAAGCAAAACAGTTTGCATATACAGAAACAAATCTTGCACATCAGTTATTACAAAAAATTACAACCATAACGATCGAATATTTAACAACCCAATTGCAATCAGGTGCAGATTGTGTGCAGGTTTTTGATAGCTGGGCAGGTTCTTTATCACCGGAAGATTTTAAAACATTTGCGCAACCTTATTTGCTGCAAATTACAGATGCAGTAAAAGATAGCGGACCGGTTATTTTATTTCCGAAAGGCACATGGTATGCGCTGGAAGATTTGAGTAAAAGCAGCGCTTCAGCAATTGGTTTAGACTGGACGGTTTCACCTAAACAAGCAAGAGCTTTAACTAATAACAACATTACATTACAAGGCAATTTCGATCCTGCAAAATTGTTGGCGCCAATACCGCAAATAAAAAAATGGGTGAAAGAAATGATTGATGAATTCGGTGCTCAAAATTATATTGCCAATCTTGGCCATGGCATTACACCAAATGTTCCTGTTGATAATGCAAAAGCATTTGTGGAAGCAGTGAAAGAATATAAGGACAAGAAAAACTAATTACATACTTTGTCTGCGCAGCAACTGCTGGCAAATGCTTCAGGTTTTGCTTTAAATGCAAAGCCCATTCCCATAATGTAACCCATTGCTTCGCGCAAAGCATCATTGCTTTTAAAATGAGGATTGGTATTGATATCTGCATGCACTTCCATGTCCACATCGTATTGAATAAAAAGATTGCACAACTCGTAAGCCACTTCAATACTTTTAGCTACTTCAACCAACATGCGTTCTTTAATATTAAAACGCTGGATTGTTTTTTCATTATGAATGAACATAAAGCCGCCATTGTGTTCACGCAAAAAAACAATTACTGTCGCAAATTCAGTTTCGTCTCCTTTTACCTGGCTATCCGTACCAATGCAAACTTTTAGATGTACACCTTTGTCATGCTCTTTTTTAATAGCCTCTTCTACAGCATCTTTAATAGGTAAGTGAATGGTTTCGCCGTTAAATTTTCTCCAACGCATAACGTTAAGTTTTTTCCAAGATACAAAGAGAAAATTATATTTCTTGTTATCAGATTATAAACACCGGTGGAAAACGATTTCGGGAAGATGTTGATTTTAAAATCTTAAAGATTTAAAAATAAGGAAGCCGTTTCATTGCTATGTTTGCTAACAAAAAGGACAATGCCTTTTTGATATCTTAAGCATAACAAGATTAATAATTACGGTGGCATCTTTTCTTGTTATGCTTTCATTAATTACATTATCCTTCTTTGCAACATTATATGTTTTCATTGCATAAAGAATAATGACACTATTAGTACATGGTATTACTTAACGTTTGCCTTTTTTTATCTTGTGAAATTAAAGAGGTTCTTATACTGCTTTTGGAGACAATAGGTATAAAAAAATCATGTAAAGCTGTACCTGCAGTAACACTTGCCTGTTGAGCTCTGGCATGATTAATTGCTATGTCTACAAGATATAGTACAAAATTTTCATTTTGTAATGCATCAGGTGTAAATTTATTTTGTGCATCAACAGCCTTGAACGAAGTTTTTGATTTTAACTTAAATATGGTACTTTTTAAATACACAAACTCATACTCAAATAAAACAAAAAAGAGTTCTAATTCCTCATCAATTTCGATGGTGGCAGTAAAAGAGTATGTAAATCCACTGTTTTCATTTATCTCACCAGTAGTTAAATTAAATTTATCGGGGACAGATAAACTGCTACTAATTAACTCTATTTTGCTAACTCCAAAATATATATCTTTCTTTTTAC
This sequence comes from Parafilimonas sp., assembly GCA_019247895.1. GTDB lineage: Bacteria > Bacteroidota > Bacteroidia > Chitinophagales > Chitinophagaceae > Parafilimonas. Next base: position 8,803 of record JAFBAF010000117.1, read on the forward strand.
TGGCTTTAGCCATTATAAATCACAATGAGCGGTTAAGGTATAATTAAAATGCTTTTCAATTTGAGTGACTTTTATATCCTTGGTTTGTTGACTACTTTTTTTTAAAGTGTAAATATTTACTGGCTCATATTGAGCAAAGTCAACCTGCAAACGCTGTGCGACATGCCTAATCCCCATGTGTTCTCTCTTGTAAAGTTTAATAAAGGATTTGGCAAGCAGGTACATTAAAAAAAGAAAGTAAAGCAATGCACCAATTAAAATTAGTATTATCGTTGTTGTTGACATAAGCGTTCCGACCTTTTGTTTTCGTATTTTATAACGTCTTCTTCATAAAATAAATTACCCTTACACCCTAAACAATATCCTAAAGTTATAAAGCTGAAAATCATAGTAGATATATCCAACACTGTGCCATTTGGTTTATTTATATTATTAGGCGTAAAAAGTATGTATGCCACCAATAAAGTTATGACGTTCCAGGAAAATAATGCCATTCTGCCTCCGAAGGACATTGATCTGGACGAAATTACAAAATCAATACCTGCGCCCGCTGTTAAAGCTAAGCATAAAAATATAATTACAAAATCATTTATAGATTCGGTCTGTGTAGTAGAAAATATTTTTGCTGAAAAAACATAAATCGCAATAGAGGCAAGTCCAAAACCAGCACTTACAACTAACCAAATAAATGCTTTAAGGGATGCAGTTAAATACAATTTACTTTTTGATGGCATTGAGTAATGCGGATTATTCTACAATAGTAAAACAATTTTCGTTTTCTGCAAAGGCGCATACCGTTGTCCGCGAATTAGTGCTATTGCATCAGCAATTTTCAAAGTGGTAAACCACTGCAATTTGTATTTTAAAACCAACTGCCAATAAAAGTTTCATCCACATTTTTGTCACGCGATTTTATTCTTCTTCTGCGCACATCATAACGATGCTTTACAGTTGTTACAATCATCAGCGGAATAAATAATAATGTAAGCGGCGGTATCCCCATAATGCTTATCCATTTGCCGCCATACATTCTGCGCATAGGCCGTTTTAATCTTTCCGCAATCAAATACATGCTGGGTACAATTACCAGTGTCATAAAAAATGCAAACGCTAAACCGAAGATTATCGTCCATGCAAGCGGTTTCCAGAACACGGTATTATCGCCGCCAAAATAAATATGCGGATTTAAATCAGAAAATAATGTAACGAAATTTATATTGAAACCAACAGCTAAAGGTATTAAGGCAAGTATGGCGGCAAGTGCCGTTAGCAATACAGGAATGATACGGGTTTTACCGGCTTCTATAACAGCTTCACGTGTTTTCATTCCACGTGAGCGCAATTCATCAGCAAATTCAATTACAAGAATTCCGTTCTTTACCACAATACCTGCGAGGCCAACAATACCAATACCCGTCATTACAATACTTACTTCCATGCCTGTGATGGCAAAGCCAAGCAGCACACCAATTATACTAAATACAATTTCAGTAAGAATAATTACGGGCTTGCTTACTGAATTAAACTGCAGTACAAGAATCAATAAAATCAGCATCAATGCAATTAATAAAGCCTTTCCCAGGAACGCACCTGTTTCCGCCTGCTGCTCACTTTCGCCGCCGGCTTGCGCAATGGTAACGTCATCTGGCTTTTGTTTAAAGTGCTGTATATAATTTTCGATCTGCGGGTTAACGGTTGTTGGAGTATACCCTGATAAAATGTTTGATGTAAGCGTAATAACACGTTTATAATGCTTGCGTTTTACACTCCCTAATGTGCTTGTATAATCTACATCAACCAGCGAACCCAAAGGCACAGATTTCAAATGGCCTGTTGCATCACGGAATGAAATGTTCATATTTAAAAGATCAGTAAGGCTTATATGTTCCATTTCTTCATCCCGCAACTGTATCTTATACTCATCTTTGCCTTCTTTTATTTTTGATACTTCACGGCCAAACACAGCCGTTCTTATTTCACTGCCGATTTGATAAGTTGAAACGCCCTGCGCATTCGCTTTTTCACGATCTATATTGAATGTTATTTCAGGATTGGTGAGATCAACATCCATCTTTAATTCTTCCACACCAGGCACCTGGATGGAATCTAAATAATTTTTTAATGCCGCTGCAGTTTTTATAAGATCATCAAAATTATCACTTGCAATTTCAATGTTCACAGGAGGATCGGTTGGCGGGCCGCCCTGTTCTTTATCAACACTTATTTCAGCGCCCGGAATACCTTTTAATTCATTTCTGATTGAATCAAGATAAGGGCTTGTTGAAACGCCGTTTCTATCCGCATATTCAACAAAAGAAACCTGTATTCTTCCACGTTCAGGATGCGAGCTTTGATCACCGCTTGTTGGATCATTGGCACCAATCGCAACATTGCTTATCACACTTTCTACAACGGGATTTTTCCTTCCGTTATCCATATTTAAAACGTGATACACTTTTGTTTCCAAAGTGCGTGTAATGGAATCAGTATAGTTCACATCAGTACCAACAGGAAGCTTTAAATAAACATAGATTTGATTCGGATCTCCTTGCGGGAAGAACACAACAGGAACATTACGCATCCCGAAAAATATAAATGAAAAAACCAGTAAGCCAAATGTTCCAACTAATAAACCCGCAGGTCTTCTGCCCTTTAATGCCCAGCGTAACAAGTTCTCATAATGGCTCATTATCCAGGGCAATGCATTGTTTTGGAATTTATGAATCCAGCCATCAAAAACATAGCTGTATAAAATCATCAACAATGAAAAGAATATTAAAATATTTCCGATAAAGAAATAATAATTAACGGCATCAATTGTTGCAACTGTTGGTTGTTGCTGTGTGGCTAATCCTATTAAATCAAATAAAATCCCGAAGCCTAAAAAAATCCAGAAAATACGTTTTCTGAAAACATCCGACTTTCTTTTTACTGCACCTTCTTCATGATTCATGAAATCAACAGCAAACACAGGATTCATCAAAAACGCAACGATCAATGATGCAGTTAAAGTGAAGATGAGCATTGCAGGTAAATAGATCATGAACTTACCAATAATGCCTGGCCAGAATAATAGTGGGAAAAAAGGGGCCAGTGTGGTTAACGTTCCTGCAAGCACCGGCACAAATACCTCACCCGCGGCCATTTTTGCTGCAAGGGTTGAAGTCAATTTTCCTTTGCCCTGCATGAAAATGCGGTGCGTATTTTCAATTACAACTATTGCATCATCTACAATAATTCCCAAACCAAACAATAAGGCAAACAGCACAATAAAATTGAGTGTTACATGAGTACCGATTATTGAATCGGCAAATGGCAAAAACACAAATGCAAC
>JAFBAF010000142.1 GCA_019247895.1 Parafilimonas sp.
AGTTTATAAAAGATAAAAACACAGCTATCCTTACAGTAAATGAATTTGGTGGTAACAGGGAGAAGCTTTTTAAATTGTATAATAGATTTTTTACAGAAATTCACCAGAAAAAAACAGCGAATCTTATCATCGACATTACTCATAATGGCGGCGGCGATGAAGAATATGCCTGCGAATTACTAAGTTATCTGATCGACACACCAACACGTTTTATAGAAAGCGAATATCTTATAAATGCTGATGATAGTTTTATAAATATCAGCAATCTTCCGGCAGACGTTAAGGCTGATAAATATGCTTTTATTGACACTATAGATAATGGAAAGATTTATGCAAAAGCCGGAACAAAATATTCACTCGAACTAAAAATTTTTAACCCGAAGCCAAACGGCTTTAACGGTCATGTGTATATCATTGTTAGTGGCGGCACATCGTCTGCAGCTTCAACATTTGCAGCCAATGCAAAAAGCCATCATCTTGCAACAATCGTAGGCGATGAAACTGCTGGTTGTTATGTTGGCGGCGGCACAACAAACGGGCTCGACCTTGTTTTACCTAATTCAAAAATTAATGTACATACTTCTATGGTGTATTGTAAATTTTCAACAACCGGCGGAGATAAAGACCGCGGTGTAATTCCGGATTATTATTTTATTTCAACAATGTCGCAATTGATTAATGGCAATACTGCCTGGAAAGATTTCATTAATGATTTGATAAGTAAAAGACAATAACATTATGAAAAAATATAAGATTATTTTCATCATCAGTTTTATTACAATCCTATTCAATTCAAAAGCACAACAGCAAACAGATTCCATCACACAACAACTCGATCAATATTTATTGGCTGCGAATAAAGTAAATAAGTTTAACGGCAATGCATTGATTGCACAAAATGGAAAAATTCTTTTACAGAAAAGTTATGGTTATAAAAATTTTGCAGCGCATGTTTTAAATGATTCGAACACCATTTTTCAAATTGGTTCTGTTACCAAGCAATTTACTGCAGCCGTAATTTTAAAATTGCAGGAAGAAGGAAAGCTTTCTGTAAATGATAAGCTCAACAAATATTTTCCGCAATTCAAATATGCAAATGAGATAACGATTGAAAATTTGTTGTCGCATACATCAGGCATTTATAATTATACAAATGATATTGGTGAAGAAGATTCTGCAATTGTTTGCAACACGGTAGATAAGCAATTAGCACTTGACATGATGTTTAAACATGATTTGGATTTTAAGCCGGGAACACAATTCAGGTACAACAATTCCGGTTATTATTTATTAGGAATGATCATAGAGAAAGTTACAGGCAAATCGTACGAACAAAATGTTCGTGATATAATTTTTACTCCGTTACAAATGGATCATTCGTTGTTTGATTTTAAACATTCAGCAGATACAAACATTGCAACAGGCTATCAAGTTTTAAATGATTCAATTCAAAAAGAGGCATCGGCGTGGCGATGGGATTCAACAGTGTCTTATGCTGCCGGCGCAATTTGGAGCACAACAAATAATATGTATAAATGGGCGCAGGCAATTGCCAATAAAAAAATTCTTTCAGCCGAATCATGGAAAGCAATGTTTACGCCGCATTTCCAAAAATATGGTTATGGCGTTTTTATAGATTCTGTGTTTGGCAAACAAACTATTTCGCATGGTGGTGGCATACCGGGCTTTATTGCTTATTTATGTTATTATCCGCACGAAAATGTATCGATTATTTTGTTGAACAATGAAGGTGATTTTGGAGAAGCATTAAATGGAATTAGTACGAATATATCAGCGATCATTTTTCACAAGCCTTATAAATTAATGAGCAATATTTCAGTAAAACTTCCTGATAGTTTTTTAAAAAAATATGTTGGGCGATATGATTTTGATAAAAAACATCATGCTTATGTGTCTTTAGAAAATGGACAATTGCAAATAGAAGCACCGCAAGGTGGTTTACCAAAATCTCCATTATATGCAGAGGATGAAACAAATTTTTATCTTAAAATAATTAATGCAAGAATTGAATTTGTAAAAGATGCTTCAGGCAACATCACTGAATTAATTGCACATTACAACGGCAAAGATGAAGTGTGTAAAAAAGTTAAGTGATTTATTTAAGCACATTCACTCTATAATTCTTACTGGCCCGGCGGCGAACTTGATGGCGCAATAGAAATACGCAATTCAATGCCGGCTCTTGTAGTTATAATTGGTGCGGATGTTGAAATATATGGAATGATGCGCTGCTGGTCGAAATAGAACTTCAGGTCCACACGGTTATTGATAAGATAATCCAATGATGGTTGTATGCTGATGGTTTTTTGTCCGCCGGTACTATATGCCGTCGGCTGATCGAGGCGACTGTTTGTTTGAAGGTCATTTCGTATTGAAAAATCAAGACTTATGTTCATATCCGTTTGATCGGGATTTGCTTTAATGAATGGCAATTTAAACGGCATGTTTGCACCTTTCTTGCGATATGTTCCACCAAACGTTACAGAATTACTGCGCACTTCACTCAACTGGTAATCATATAAACTTAAACTTAACTGCCGGCTTTTTGCATATTCAAATCTAAATGCCGTTTGATCTGTTGTTGTAATATCAAAGCCAATCAATGGTGCAAACTGTTCCTGTATAGTTAAGTTAGGAATTAAGAAGAATGGAATATAGTTGCCTGACACTGTATCGATAAATGCAGGCTGCCCAAGATGCAAAGGATCATAATATAACAATGCACTGCTAAAACTATTCATACTAAATGTGCTGTTATATCCATGCGTGATAGTAATGTTGCTGAATTTATCTGCAAGACTTTGAATGCGTGTTAAGCCGGTATATGTAACCCGCCAGTTTGGTACTGCATGAATACCACTGAAAGGATTAGATTTTATACTTGAATTGGATTCATTGATCAGCGAAACTGAGTTGGGATCTTTGTTTGTGTATGCAGCAATAAACGCCGGTAATAAAACGTCTTGCTGATAACGTCCATAACCTGTCGGAAATCCATCTGGCTGGAATGTTTTATCCCAATAAGCATTTGCACCGGCAAGCCTCTTTGCTATTACAATACGATTGTTTTGAAATTCCTGGAATGTTTGAGATATCTGGTTTGGATCAGATTTTTTAAACAAGGTTTGGAAGCTAATATATGAAACGCTGAATCCGCCGCCGGCTAAAGGACTTAAGTGTTGATAGTCATCAATTGCAGGAACAGGCGAAAGATTTTTGAATAATTCTGAATAATTTTTAGAAAATGTTTTTTGAATATTCAAATCAATATTGAATTCACGGATCGGTTCCAGTTGTGCGGTTAAATTTATTTGCTGCTGGTAATCCTGTGTATATAAAAGATTGAACAATGTATCACGGGTAATCACGCCTTCTTTTGCTTTTTGATTTAGCCAGTTACTATCAGGCTGCTTACCAAAAATATATGCAAAACCAGGTTGATTTGTTTGTTGGTTCTGGCCCAGGTAACCGGTGCCTGTAGTTATACCCGGTACACGGCTATCATAATTGGCACTATAACTTAACGAGGCATGTTTTACCATTGTAACGATGTGACCTGCAGCATTTGCTAATGCATTACCTGCGCCAACCTGTTTGTTTTGCCTTTGTTGTTTGCGGTAATCCCTTTTTTGCTGACGCCATTTTTGCAATGCATGCCTTTTGTCAAAACCGTGCAGTTTATTGCCTGAAGAATCCTTTATAATTTCCGAACGTTTTTTAGGGGGCTGAATGCTATCACCGGGATTTGTTTCATCGCTGCTGTTATCGCTGCTTTCCTCGCTTTGATTAATCTTGTTTAAAAATTTAGATTTTGCATAAAGGCGTGTAAAATCAAATTCTCCGGTTAAATTATTTTGCTGCGTATTTTCAATCGTATTGCCAAGATAAACTGCCAGCAAACTTGCACCGATCCAGTTGTAGGTAGTTGTATAGCTATAGCGTGCAGTTATCCAATCTGTAAGCGGAAGCTTCGCCAAAGGAATATTATAACTTAAAATGGCCTGTTGCTGGTACATTGTATTTCTTCCGGCATGAAAGAAATTATTCCATAAAGAATCTTTTTTTGCTTTGGTATCTAACTGACCATAAGGTTCATCCACTCTTGCAAAAGCCGTTGCAGAAAAGTCAAGATTTAGGCTGCGTGTAAAATCCCAGCGCAAATTATAATAGCGGTCAAACGTGAAATATTTATCGTAGGTCGTATCAACTTTTTCTACTTTGGAATCATACGTGTTTACAAGCCTTGGTACATATATTCCATACTGGCGGTTAATATCAGCCCTGAAACTTATAAGCGAAGGAATATAATTAAAGTTGATATCTTTTATCGGCGTAAGCCATGCACTCTTATTCTTTATAAGATTTTTGAATGGTTCTTTGAATTTCGAAGACTGGTTAAATGTGTAACCAAAACCGCCGTGATATTTTTTAATATCATTTTCTAATATCAAGGGGTTCGTTTCTTCAAACTCTGTATATGAATAACTGAAATCGAAATTGCTGATGCTCCACAAATGGGGCTTGGCACCAGCCTGCGCAAAACGCACATTGGTAAAGTTCAATGTTTTAATAGTCGTGATGTCGGCAGCAGCTTTCTTTATTGAATCGCGCTGGGCGGCTGTTGTTGCCATCTTTAATTTGTCCTTATACAAAATATCAAGATCATAAGGATCATACTCCGGTGTAAGAATAGTTTTATTAATACTTGCATAAACAGGAATTGAAATACCTGCTTTTTGCGGCAATAATTTTCCCGCATCAATATTTAATGCCGCATCATACTGGAACATATTATCCTTTGCACGTTGATTGATTTGTTGATCGATGCTTCCAAAGCCATAAGAGTACGTATTGGCAGAAACGGATAATGTTCCAAGGTCAGCCAGTTGCATATCAATTCTGCCTAACGCGGCATAGCCGCCTTTATCATCAATTTTAGATAAACGCAATTCGTTTACCCAAACTTCTGTGCTTATCGTAGCATCAGTTTCGTTTTCAACGGCAATTAAAAAGCCCTGCACTTCACCAAGATTTGGATTTCCCTGTATGGCGTATGTTCTGTTGCCAATTTGCTCAGAATAAAAGCCTGCAATGTTTGCGTTTTTCGCGTCACGCCTTATTTTAAGCTGAACAAGATCATTTAAAATAAGGCTAAGGTTATTTGAATCGGGCCAAATTAAATTTGGATCTGTTGTACCCCATTGAGTTATTTGTAAAGGAATTTTTACTTCATAATAATTGTTCAAAAAATCCTGGCCTATACGAATCACTGCATCAACTTGCCCATTCTGTAATTGTGGTGATTGTTTTAATCCTGATTCTGCATGAATGAACATATCCATTTGACCGTATTGGCGCAAATCAAGATTTAATGTTTTAAACACTGCCCTTGATTTATGTTTTTCAAGATTATCTATTTGCAAGCTCATTGCCTGTTCATTCTGCAAAAGATTTACGCCATTATTGCTAAGTTCCTGCACACGCTCAATGCCGGGCGGTGTTACGTACGGCACAGGTTGACGACTGCTGTTTTCTTCAACATTTACCGCCAAAACATTTATGCCTGATGTGCCCGAAACCTGGTTATACTGGCCGGTTGTATCAACATTATATGTAAATGTTCTCCATTGATTGCGCACAAGGTCTAATGTTGCAAAACGCATTACAACCGAATCTTCGAAACCTGTAAGATACATACGCATAAAGCGAATGGATTTGAAATCGGGTATATCATTCACTTTTTTGGTGAATTGTTCTATCGGTACACGAAATAAATACCAGTCTTCAGGTGCAGTAGTTCCATCGGCCAAACGCGGGTTTACAACTTTGTGATCGGTGATAAACGTGGTGTTACCAACATCCATTCCTGGTTTAAGGTCAATTTCATATTCAAAATATGATTCAGATTCATTCAATGTATTATCATGATTCAGATCTTCATTGTCAGGATACAAAGTTGCGGCAGGAGAAAATATTGAACCGCTGTTAGATACCGGGGAATTTCCCTGCGGATTATTATATGCTTTATACCTGCCTAAAATACCGGTTCCTGCTGCATCATAGCTCGCATCACGATACCACACATAATCATCGTTTGAAGGATCAGTGGAAGCCTCCTTATACAATAATGAACTGCTGCCTAAACCGGGTGTGTTTGCAATCGTGTTTAAATAATTACTGAACTGGATTCTTTCCGAATCATCATTTAAACCATCGAAGCCAACATCCTGGAAAGGACGATCATTTGGATCATTACTGAATGCCTGCGTAACCTGGATCGGGTTTACCGGTGATCTTCCCCAAACTGATTTATCGGTAATAGCAGGAATATTTGGAGTAGGTAAACCGTTTTCATAAAAACGCCTGCCGTCTTTTAATATGTCTTCACTTATATCACCTAAATCAATAAATAATTTACCACCCGTACTTGAGGGGTCTTTAATAAATGGATTTTGTACCCAAAATTCTATATACTCAATATTTCCTGTTTCAAAATCTGTTTGATCTAAAGAACGCATGATTCCACCCCATCGCTTTTGCGGATTTTTTAATTTGCCCGCGGCATCTATATCTGCAAAATTATCTATGTAATTATAAGGACCTCTGTCAGTAGGATAATAAGCCAAATCAAAAGTTGATGTAATTACATCAGTAATATTTGTAGTGCGTTGCGGAAATAATTCGTTTGTATAAACCTGACGTACTCTTGGATCGCTTAGTTCTTTCAAATTACCGCGCAAAGGATTGTTGGGGCTTGATTTATCCTGTAAAGTTGGTTCGATATTATACCATGCCAGTTTTGCGCGGTTGTAATTATAAGGTAAGCTATCAGTATAAGTGCCTTCAGGAAATAAACCATTGTATTGCGGGGTTGAAGCCAATGCCCATGAAATAAATGGAAAGCGAAGATCAACACTGCTGGTGGCGCCTTCAAAATCATCAATATAAATTAAGCCCTGGTCGCCTTTACCAATTTGTGGCGGATGGCCTGGCTTTAAAACAGCTGCTTCACCATAAGCGGTAATAGAACTTGATGCATCTGAATTATAAAAAGGCAGCTTATTAATGAGCCGTGTTAATCCAGGCAATTGGTTTTGATAGTTGAAGTCAACACCGTACATCGTATTGCGTATCGGGTCTTCATTATAATTTACCTTAGTAAAATAAGGCCGTTCGGCTAAACGTTCAATTGTTCCGCCAAGTGAAAGGTGTTCGTTGGCAATATAATCTAACCGTAATCCTAAAAAGCTTCGTTGTTGTATGCCAAAAGTGGCATTGTTCTCAAACTGCACATCAACAGGAATACCAGAGTTTATGATTGCCTGGTTGATGACCTTTAAAGTGCCAAGATTGTAATCAATAATATAATCTGTATTCTCCTGCAATATTTGTCCGCCGGCAGTTACAGTTACTGAACCTTGCGGGATATTGAATGCACCTAAATAAATATCACTGTTGGAACTTCCTTTTACAGTTCCCTGCAAAATATAATGATTAAGGTTCGCGTAGGTTTGTGCAATTGCTTTTATAGAGTCGTACAATTGGTAGTAAACATAGCTTTTTACTGTATCCTGGTTTACTCCCTGGAAAGCGAGGCTGGCAAGATCATGACCAAATGGTTCAAGTACAGGAAATATAATCTTGCCTTGTTGTGCTATTACAGTAAAGCCATCAACAAAATCATATAAACCATCCGGTTGCGGATCGTTTTGATTATTTAACCTGTCTGCCCTTAAAATTTGTATCAAAGGGCTTCCTGCAACTGCCGGGTCACTTACAGGTAAATATCTTTTTAAACCGCCGCTTGGTTCCTGGTACAAAACATTCAATTTAAAATCTTCGGCTGTTAAATTCGTGACGTCAATTGAGTAAACGTTCTTCATCATCAATTGCCAGATAGGAAGATTTACACGTTGTGATGTTGCTTTTAATAATTTTAGAAAAAGCATTTTTTGTACGCCTTGTGTTGAGTCAACGGTTACATCTTGTGAAAACTCGCCCACCTGAAAAACACGCCCGTTGTATGTATATTGATAAGCTACTGCCAGAACATCATCCGGTTGCAATTGCACATTTAAAGAAAGAAATCCAACCTGCGGGTTATAATAATATTCCGATGAATCAAGCTTGCGTGCAAAGGTTTTTTCATAATCGGTTACCGGGTTTAAACCTCTTGTCAATAGCAAGCTGTTCACCAGCGATGGATTTCTGAAATTATCATCACTTAATAAAGCAGAATAAAGAGTGTTAGAATTGTTTTGAGGCAAAGTATTGCCTGGTATTGCTGTGAGATTTGTATTGTAAGGTGTATTTTCACCTAAATCCATGAAACCAACAACGCTTCTTGTATTAGTGGTAGCGCCGGTTTTATTAGTTACCCAAACTTCCATGCGTACAATCTGAACCTGGCTGTTTACTACAGGCAGATTACTCATGGCATTATTGTAATTATTTTTAAAATATTGTGCTAACAAAAAGTGACGGTTCTCGTCATAGTCATCCAGTTTTTTATTGATATTTTGGCTTAAGCCGCCACCGGTTAAAGCCAAAGATTGTTGCTGTGATTTCTGATTGGCGATAGCTGCAGTAATAAAGAACTTTCCGAATTGTAATTGTGTTTTTACACCAAACAGGCTTTGCGGGCTGCTCATTAAAGTACCCTTTGTTGTAAAATTGATATTCCCGGCTTCAACTGATTTCAGAATTTCATCATCCATGCCTTTATAATCCAGCTTCAGCTGGTTCTCGTAATCAAAATTGGCAAGCGTATTATAGCTGATGGGTAATTTCAATTTATCACCAATACTGGCATTAATGTTCAGGTTGGTGTTCATATTAAAATCAAGGCCGCCATTCTTTCTTGCACTTTCCGGCAGTGTAGGATTTTTTATTACCTGCCCCTGGTAACCCATCGTTAAGTCGATAGTTCCCTGCGGTTTAATATCCACTTTCAAGCCCTCGGGGCCAATGCCAAACATCCTGTCGAATAATTTATCATATACGTGGGGCGGAGGCCTTGAAACTTTCCGGTTTAGATCGAATAAGGTTTGGGCGCGCTGATTAAAATAATCGTTTTCCTGCTTCTGGCTTTGCAGCCGGTACATTTCATCAAATGTGAGGTAAGTAGGCTTGCGATAAATAATATCGCCGACTTTTTCAGTAATATAATATTGATTGGTTAAAGGATCATATTCAATATCCTGCTTAATGATAGCTGTATCATTAATATCAAATGGATTTTGATATTCCCAGCTAAACTTGTCACCACGCCTGTCTTGCAACGGGAAATGCAAACTGTCAGGGTTTTGCGCCAATACGTTCATGCACATACAAACCACTAAACACACAGTAGTCAACAATATATTACGGGCAATAAGAAGGTTTGTCAAATTATTTTAGCCTGGTTAGGTAAAAATTCTCTATAAGCTATAAATTTTTTAGTGCGAGTTTAATAATGTTTTCCACAGAAGAATTATTGCCGGATGAAATTACTTTTTTTATAGCTGCTTCAGCAATGTTTTTTTGAATTCCCAAAGCGACGAGGGCATTTAAAGCATCTGATTCAACCGTATTAATTGAATACGGAGAATTTACCGTGGTGGTTTGCAGTCTTCCCAATTTATCTTTCAACTCAAGCACAATTCTTTCAGCGGTTTTTTTGCCAATCCCTTTTATACTTTCCAACTGTTTAGTGTTGTTGTTTACAATGCTGCGGATAATTTCATCTGGTTTTAAGCCGCTCAGCATCATTCTTGCTGTAGATGCACCAACGCCGGAAACACTTATTAATTGCAGGAAAAGGTCTTTTTCTTCCTGGTCGAAAAAACCATATAAAGTTTGTGCATTTTCTGTAATATGTAAATAAGTAAGCAGCTTGCCGCTTTCCTTATTGCTGATAAAAGAATATGTATTGAGGCTTATTTGCAGGTCGTAACCAACGCCATTTACATCAACTATAACCTGTGAAGGGAGTTTTGCAACAAATTTTCCGCTTACAAATGCAATCATACAACAGCGCCAAAAATATGGCTTTCATGTTTACAGAATGTTATTTCAGTAAAGAAATATGCACAAGATTATTTCTCGTATTTCCAATGTCTTGCTTTCCCTTCTGCGATCCATTCAACAGCAGTTTCTATGCGTTTTTGTTTGGTAAGTTCTGTTTTTGCTTCTGTTATCCATTCTATATAATCTTTTCTTTTGCCGGGAGGAAACTTATCGAACACTGCCTGTGCCTGCTTATTCTTTTTTAAAGCTGCTGCAAAATCAACAGGCATTTCCAGTTCCTTTACCGCAGCTTTTTTCTTTGCAGGAAGTTTTACATTGTCCTCATTCAACTTCATCGCTTCTTTTATATAAGCAATTAATATTTTATCAGAAGGCAGGTCCTTTAAAGAAGTAAGGCGACCAATATCTCCCATTGTATGTTTATCGGCAACTTGTAAAACGCCTTCAGGATCTTTCATCAGCTTTGCTTTCCAAAAAGTAAAACCACAATGTTCTTTAAACGCAGCCATTGCACATAATGTGCTGCCTTTATAATCAAAAAAAGGCATACCCCATTTTATAGTTTCTTCCGCATCCGGACAAGCTTTATGAACAAGCTGCCGAAGGTGTTTTAAAATCGGTTTTGCGAAATCAGCTTTGTTTTCAATGAATACATCAATACGCTTATCGGTTATTGGCATAGCAATAGTTTAATTCAAATTTATAAAAAGTAAAATCGTTCAATCAAAAAAAGCAAATTATTCATAGTATGTACATTTGCAAATACAAAAGATTGCATTGCCGGTTTTCAAAACATAAAATTATTTTGAATCTAAAAATTCTCCCTTTAGGGAGGTTAGGAGGATTTTATGCCCTATTATTATAAGCTCGGAAATATTCCGCATAAACGCCATACACAATTTCGCAAAGCTGATGGTTCACTTTACTCTGAGCAACTTTTCAGCACGGAAGGCTTTAGTAACGATTCATCATTGTTGTATCATGCGCATCCGCCAACACGCATTATCAAAACTGATGAACCAATTAATGTTGCGCCAAAAATTGCCGAAGAAAAAATGCTTAAGCACCGCAGTTTTGAAGGTTTCAAAATTCCATCTAATGATGATTATTTGGAAAGCCGCAAACCTGTTTTAATAAACAGCGATTGCACAATTACTTTAGCTTCTCCTAAAAATGGAACTGCTGATTATTTTTTTAAAAATGCGGATGCCGACGAAGTGATATTTATTCATGAAGGCAGCGGTACTGTTTACACACAATATGGTGAATTGCCTTTTGGTTACGGTGATTACATTGTATTGCCGCGGGGAACGATTTATCAAATAAAGTTTAATGATGAAGCTAACAGGTTGTTCATTGTTGAATCTCATCATCCTGTTCGTTTTCCAAAAAGATATTTAAGCAGGAATGGTCAGTTGCTGGAACATTCACCTTATTGTGAAAGAGATATTCGTCCGCCTCAAAATTTACAAACTTATGATGAGCAGGGCGACTTTATCATTAAAACAAAAAAACAAAACCAGTTATACGGCATTCATTACGGCCATCATCCTTTTAATGTAGTTGGCTGGGATGGTTGTTGTTACCCGTTCATATTTTCTATTCATGACTTTGAGCCTATAACAGGCCGTGTGCACCAGCCGCCACCGGTGCATCAAACTTTTGAAACAAATGCGTTTGTCATCTGCAGTTTTGTACCAAGATTATTCGATTATCATCCGCAAAGCATTCCGGCGCCATATAACCACAGCAATATTGATAGTGATGAATTGATCTATTATGTTGATGGTGATTTTATGAGCCGTAAAAATGTAACAAGAGGAATGATAACGCTGCATCCTGCAGGCATTCCGCACGGGCCGCATCCCGGCGCTGTAGAAAAAAGTATTGGCGCAAAAGAAACAAAAGAATTAGCGGTCATGGTTGATACATTCAGGCCTTTGATGCTTACACAATATGCGCTCGATATAGAAAATGAAAATTATATTATGAGCTGGGCGGAATGAGATTGATATAATACATCAGCTTGCGTGATCGCGAATCCATTATTCAATGTTTGGTAATTCAATAATAAATTCGGTGTACTCACCTTCTTTTGTATTCACTGATAATTGCCCTTCATGTTCATTGGTAATAATATCATAGCTGAGATACAAACCGAGGCCAATGCCATTGCCCGTTGGTTTCGTTGTAAAAAACGGTTGATATATTTTATCCAGTATTGCATCAGGAATTCCTATGCCATTGTCCCAAACACGTATTTGTACAGCTTTTAATTTTCCGTTTGTTGTAATTCCCTTTGTTGTAAGCAAAACTTTTGGAACATAGTTTTTAAGATTACGTTTCATTTTTTCATGAACAGAATAAAATGCATTATTGTAAATATTCAATAAAGCCCTGCCTATATCCTGCGGCATAATTACAAGTTTGTGAAGGTTATTATCAAAATGTGTTTCTAACTCTGTGCTGAATGAACTGTCTTTAACCTGTAATGCATGATAACTTAACTGCAAATATTGATTTGATAAACTATTTATATCGGTAAGTTCTCTTTTGGCAGTAGCTGTATGTGAATGTTGAAGCAGGCTTTTTACAATAGCATCTGCACGTTTTCCATGATGCCCGATTGTATTAAGATTCTTGCCAAGATCATTAAAAATTTGATTTACTTCGGTTTTTTCCGGATCAGTCAATTTATTTAAAACCCTTTCATTTAACTCGTCAAGTAACTCAGTGCTCACTTCAGAAAAATTGTTTACAAAATTCAAAGGGTTTTGTATTTCATGTGCAATGCCTGCTGTAAGCTGGCCAAGTGAAGCCATTTTTTCTGACTGGATAAGTTGCTTCTGTGTTACCTGCAATTCACTAAGTGCCTTTTCTGCTTTTGCTTTTTGCTTTTCTGTCTCCAGCTTTTGTTCATTTAAAATCTTATAAGCTTTTTGCTTGTTTCGATTGTGTTTAAGTGAGATAAAAATTATAATGATCGCCAGGCAAAGTATAACTGCAAGAGAAATCAATATATTTCTCTGATTTCTTTTTTGTTGATTGAGCAGGTTTACTTCTGCCTGTTTTTGCGAAACCTCGTATGTTGTACGCAGGTCAGCCATTTTTTCTACTGATGTAATGTTGTTTAAACTATCCCTGTAAACTATATAATTTTTGTAGTAAGTAAATGCCGCGTTAACATCACCAGATTTTTCATACAACCGGGATAATGTAAGGCTTGCATTCCTTATTTGTTCTACCAACTTGTACTGCTGCGCCAATTGCAAACTTTTTGATGCATACTCTA
>JAFBAF010000160.1 GCA_019247895.1 Parafilimonas sp.
TTAATTGTGATTCCTTTCTCCCGTTCAAGATCCATGTCGTCTAAAACCTGCGCCATCATGTCTCTTTCACTGATAGTTTTGGTATGTTCTAACAAACGATCTGCAAGCGTACTCTTTCCATGATCAATATGCGCAATAATGCAGAAATTCCTGATATGCTTCATAAGGGGCAAAGATAGCGGCCTCTCCCTAAATCCCTCTCCAAAAGAGAGGGACTTTTTATTCGTTCAATTTTGAGAATATTTTTATTAGTTAAAATGTTGCGTAAAAAAAATTTCATTTTTTCACAATTATTTGGTTAATGAGCAGTAGTATTTCAATTAAGCTTCGTTGTGTCACTCCCTTGTGCTGAAGTAAAGATGGCATCTATGAGTTCAACATCAATCAGCATAATTATTATTTAGAATTGATTTGTATGCATCAGTAATTTGTTTGCCAATTATATTATAATTAAACTTTGATGCAGATTCATCAGCAATATTTTTTTGATTGTATTGATTATAGTTTTCGTACAACTGTATCATTGCTTGGGTTAATGCGACTGTTGTATAATCATATACAACAATTCCATTTTCTGCATTAATAACTTCTGCCGTTCCGCCAGCATTTGAAGTAATAACCGGAAGTCCGCAACATAAAGCTTCTGCAACAACACAAGGCATATTTTCTCTTCGCGAAAACAAAACGAATGCGTGGCATTGTTGAACAACATCTCCTAATTTTTCATAAGGAATGAAGCCTGTGAATTCTATAATGTTTTGAGCAAGATTTTTTTGAGCTAAATAATTTTTTAACGCATCAGGCGTATCACCGATTAATAATAATCTTGTGCAAGGATGTTTTTTATTAAAAGCAATAAACGCATCAATAATTGCTTCTGGATTTTTTTGTTCGCCTAATGTTGAAGCATGAACAAAGGTGAAATGTTCTTTTTTCTTTTCACTATAAAAAAAATTGTTTGTGTTTACAACATTGTACACAATTGTAAAAGGCAGTTGCGTAATTTTTTTTGCGATAGTATCAACAAGATTTTTACTTACTGAAATAAATAAAATCGCATTACTGAAAATCTCTTTAGTAAAGTTTTTAAAAATAATGCTACGCTTTTCATAAGCATCTTTCGCTGTGCTGTTATAAATTGTCCATTGATCTGTTATCATATAACGAACACCAAATTTTTTCTTTATCCATAAAGCTATAATGCCTGCTTTCATTGCAATTTGTACATGAACTAAATCTGGCAAACCATTTTTTTCAATATAATTTTCTACTTGTTGTTTATAAAATTTTTTATATTTTAACAACGAGAAAAACTTGCCTACTAACGCCAATTTGTTTTCCTTAAATAGAACAATTGTTTCAGTAAGATTGCCTTCAGCATTTTTGTTTATTTCTACTGATTGATTTAAAACAGAGCGTGAATCTTTTTCAACGTGAATAACATCAACTTTGCAAAATAAACTCGTAGCTTGTGCATGGCGCTGAACAAAATCTCCGTTTGTTGGATTTATTTTATTTGGATACCAGCTCGTAAGCCACAACACTTTCATGCGGCTGTATTAAATTTTAAAAGAGATGTAAGAAAGGAATAATCAGCTTTTTTCCATTTAAAGAACTCTGACCAATGTATTGAATAATATTTATGGAAATGCCACATGCTGTAACCAACATTGGCCATATAACTTGCAGTGCTTACAGCGGCTGCTGCAATAATTCCGTATCGGGGAACAAGAATAAAATCACCCGTTATCATAACAACCAATCCAATGATTGCCGCGTATAAATTTGTTTTCACTCTTCCTTTTCCTGCAAAAAAAGCAGACAATAAAACAAGCACACTTAAAGAAAAAATTCCGGGAATGATAATGAGCATTGGCAACTGCATTTTATTAAATGTTTCACCAAAAATTGCAGTAAATAATTGTTGACCGAATAGCGCAATAACTATAAACACGAATAAAAATAATTGCGAAAATAATCTTGCAATAGTAAGAATTGCATTGTTCAATGCTTTTTGATCAACGCCGCTTGCAGTGCGTGGAAATACAACGCTGGCAATAATTTGCGGTACAGTAAGCATCAGTTGGCCAAGCTTTGAAACCTGTATATAATTTCCAAGGTCAGCCGCAGTACAAACAGGACTATAATTAACAAATAGGTAGTCAATTTTATACACCAAAAAGAAAACCGCATTTGCGCCTAACGCTGTTATAGAATATTGCATGAGGCTTTTGAAATAAGTTTTACCGGGAAAAGATAGTGAACCTTCTTTTTTATATTGAATGATATAAGATAAAAAAACAGATAAGCCACCAAAGAAAAATGTAGAAAAGAATAAAGTTATTATCCATCGTACCTGCGTTAAACTTGTGTGCGCTGTTTTAGATGGAATGAAACAAACGAAAATTATATTTACTATTCCAAGTAAAAAATTCGGCAGAAAATAATTTTCTCTTGTGTAATATATCGCAACGCAATAGTTGGTGAGTGATTGTCCGCATAAATAAAAAAAGCCATACATGCAATACCACGGCAACAATGTTTTATCGGCAGTCGCATCAAATAAAAAATACAGGTAAACAAATCCAATCATTATAATTCCGGCAATAAAACTCCATACTGCTGTAAGGGTGATTAGTCTATTTCTTTCAATCAAATTTCCTGAAGCAAAATAGATGATGCCCGATTCTGCGCTAAGACTTAAAACGGTTTGAGCGAACGAAAAAATAACGGTGATGAGATATAAATTTCCTGTTCCGGCAGCTTGTAAATAACGTGATAAAAAAACGTTTACAAGCAATACAGAAGAAAAATAAAAACTACGCCATATGATACTTTGAGTGAGTAGTTTTTTTAAACTCATTAAAAAATTTTATGAATGTTTGGCTTGTAAAAAATTGATAGCGACTTCGAACATCATATCGAGGCAACGAGACATCTCCTTTAATTAAAGACAGTTAAGCATTTGGAGATTTCTCCTATCGTCGAAATGACGTGCAACATCGCGATTGTTTATTTGAAAGACCTTGAAGGTTTCAAAAACTTTCGAGGTCTGTTTCTATTTTAAACTTTTAATAATTGTTATAAATTCATCCGCAACAAGAGAAGCGCCGCCAACCAAGCCGCCATCAACATCAGGCTGCGAAAAAATTTCTTTCGCATTAGATGCTTTCACGCTGCCACCATACAAAATGCTGATGTTGTCAGCAACATCTTTTCCAAAATTGTCGGCAAGCACTTTTCTTAAATGTGCATGCATTTCCTGGGCTTGTTCGCTGGTTGCAGTTTTGCCGGTACCGATTGCCCAGATTGGTTCGTACGCAATTACTATTTTTTGAATATCATCTTTTGAAAAATGAAATAAAGATTCTTCAAGTTGTTTTGCGACAAATTCATTTTGTGTTTGCGCATCACGAATGCTTAAAGGTTCACCACAGCAAAAGACAGGAGTGATGTTATACTCTAAAGCGATGTTTAATTTCTCCGCTAAAAACTTATTGCTTTCTTCAAAAAATTCGCGACGCTCAGAATGTCCAAGTACAACATATTTTATTCCGAGCGATTGCAACATTTCAACAGAAACTTCTCCTGTAATTGCACCAGACTTTTTGCTATAACAATTTTGTGCAGCAATAAAAAAGTTGTTTGTGTTATTTAATTTTTGCTGCGCCATTTGCAGGTAAGGAAACGGCACTGCAAAAACTGCAAGCTGATCTTCGCTTAAATTTATTTGTGCAGATAAAATATCATTCAATAAAGCTTCGGCTTTATCAACAGTTAAATTCATTTTCCAATTTGCGGCTGCTATTTGCTTTCTCATATAAAAATTTTTTGGCGACCAGCTTTAGTACTTCGTGGCATCGTTTCTTGCGTCGCAACACTTGTACTTTCTGTTCATTGTGCATCTTTTTGATTGCGCTCAAAAATATAGCTTAACACAGACATTTCGGTATCAGATAATTTTTGCCCCTTCATTTCTTTCCAGTTATTAATATGGTCAATTGCTTTTTCAAATGCATAATTTCCGTTTTCACGCATGCCCCAGGTAAAATCATTTATAACTTTTGGAGATAAGCCTGTACCAAAAATATTACAGCAAACACCGATCATTGTTCCCGAGTTGATAGAAGTATTTATCGCGGTGCGGCTATAATCGCCCATAACCATTCCGCATTTTTTTCCAATAATAATATTTGTATTGGATGCTTTATGCCACATGCTGATTTCGCCTGCTGCATTTTTTACATTGCTGTTGCTTGTACCTGCACCCAAATTGCACCATGAACCTATTGCTGCATCACCCAGGTAGCCATCATGCGCTTTGTTGCTGTAAGATTGCAGCACACTGTTTTTTATCTCGCCCCCAACAGTACAATATGGACCGACTGTTGTTGCCCCATAAATTCTTGAACCCATTTTTACGGTAGCGCCTTCGCAGATTGCAATTGGCCCGCGCAACATTGAACCTTCCATTATTGTTGCATTTTTCCCAATAAAAATTGGCCCGGTTGATGCGTTGATGATGCAATGTTCGATAAATGCGCCTTCTTCAATGATTATATTTTCAGGCTGAATAATTTTATTGGTAACAGAAATATTTTGCGTGGTGCTTCTGGCAAACAACAATAAAAAATCTTTGCGCAGTTGTTCATCATTCCATATAAATAATTGCCAGGGAAATTGTAAACGCAAAGCTGTATCAGTAACCGAAATGTTTTCAAAAAAATTTTCTGAACTGTTTGCTGTAAAATCTTGCACAACATCTGAACTTCTTCCTGCAATCAAACCGACATCATCGTACAAAGCTTCATTATTTTGCAAAGAAAGAATTGGCGAACGCAAAGCATCATCATCCTTTAAAGCAGCATCAATGTATAAATATTCATCCTGCGGAATGGGCTCATATATTTTAGAAAGATAATCTTCTGTTTGAATAAAAACCGGTAATCCGCTTATCGCTTCCCATCTTTCTTTAACAGAAAAAATCCCATAACGTAAATCGGCAACAGCTTTAGTTTGTGTAAGCGGGTATAAATTTTGCTTAGCTTTTGCATCAAATAAAATAATTACCATGATTGTAAAGATATTGTTGAAAAAAAAGAATGAAAATTTTATAAAGTCAATTCGCATTACATTTACCGCGTTACAAAAGCAATAAAGCAGCCATACATGCACCCCAAAAAAATTTTACCTCTTTTTTTAGTTTTTGTTTTAATGTTTGTTTTTGTCAGATGTTCTTCAGGCAGCGCAAAAAAAACTAATAGTAGTAAAAAGGATACTGTTGTGCTTGCCAAATCAGATTTTGAATTTGAACCAATAAGCCAGCAACAAATTGCGGAATATGCAAATGCAGTTAATGATTTTTATGAAAAAAAACTGGTAAAAACCGGTTTTAACGGAGCTATTCTTGTCGCAAAGAATGGGCAAATTGTTTTTGAAAAATATAAAGGCTTCAGCAATTTTAGAACAAAAGACTCTATCAATGAACATACGCCATTTCATCTCGCTTCCATATCAAAAACATTTACCGGTATGGCGGTTTTGAAATTAGGGGAAGAAGGAAAACTATCGCTTGATGATTCTTTACAAAAATATTTTCCGGAGTTACCTTATCATGGTATTACTATAAAAATGTTGCTCAGCCATCGCAGCGGCTTGCCAAATTATTTATATTTTATGGACAGCATCTGGGACAAGCATAAGGAGATGACGAATGAAGATGTGTTGAATGCTATGATCGTTCATCATCCGCCAACACAAAATTTACCTGGTAAAAGATTTCAATACTGCAACACTAATTTTATGTTGCTTGCATTGATAGTTGAAAAAATCACCGGTGAAAAATTTCCCGATTATATGAAGGAAAATGTTTTTGAGCCGTTGGGCATGCATGATACTTACATATTCTCAATAAAAGATACTGCAAATTATAATCCTACCTGGTCGTATTCAAGACCATTTCCTATGGATGCGTGGGATTGTACTTACGGCGATAAAAATGTATATAGTACGGTTCGTGATTTATTCGCATGGGATAAATCTTTGTATGAGCATACTTTCTTGAAAAAATCAACATTGGATATGGCATTTACGCCAATGAGTAATGAAGTGCATTCTATGCATAATTATGGTTTGGCGTGGCGATTATTTATTAAAGATGGGGATACCGTAATTTATCATAATGGCAAATGGCATGGAACAAATACATCTTTCATTCGTTTGATACAAGACACTGCAACTATAATTGTTTTGGGAAATAAACAGAATAGCAATATTTACCACGCCAAAGAAATGGAAAGCATTTTTAATGGTAAATCTGAAATGGATAGGCTGGATGAGTAGACAATAGATGATGGTCAACAGTCCATAGCTTATTAAAATCTGTGGTCTGTCTACTGTTGACTATGGACTAATGGAAACTAACTGTTATTTTTGCGCATCTTCAATAAAAATAATTTCAATGAGCGTTTTACTGAATAAAAATTCTAAAGTAATTGTTCAGGGGTTTACAGGCACGGAAGGCAGTTTTCATGCTTCGCAAATGATAGAATACGGAACTCAGGTGGTTGGTGGTGTTACGCCAAACAAAGGTGGCACTATGCATATAGATCGTCCTGTGTTTAACACGGTTGCTGATGCACTAAATCAAACCGGGGCTAATGTGAGCATCATATTTGTTCCGCCCGCATTTGCAGCAGATGCAATTATGGAAAGTGCTGAAGCTGGCATTGAATTGATTGTTTGTATAACAGAAGGTATTCCTGTTCAGGATATGGTGAAAGTGAAAAATTATTTGTTGGGAAAATCATCGAGATTAATTGGGCCAAATTGCCCCGGTGTTATAACTGCAGACGAAGCAAAAGTTGGTATTATGCCTGGGTTTATTTTTAAGAAAGGAAGGATTGGTATTGTTTCAAAATCAGGAACGCTTACTTATGAAGCTGCTGACCAGGTTGTGAAAGCGGGTCTTGGAATAAGCACTGCAATTGGTATTGGCGGTGATCCGATCATTGGCACAACAACAAAAGAAGCGGTTGAATTATTTATGAATGATGATGAAACGGATGGTATAATAATGATTGGTGAAATTGGTGGTGGTATGGAAGCCGAAGCTGCACGCTGGATAAAAGAAAATAACCGCAAACCTGTTGTTGGTTTTATAGCCGGGCAGACTGCGCCTCCGGGCCGTAGAATGGGGCACGCAGGTGCAATTATTGGTGGTGCTGATGATACTGCTGCTGCTAAAATGAAAATATTAAGCGAATGTGGTGTTCAGGTTGTTGCAAGTCCTGCAGATATTGGCAAAACAATGGCTGAAGTTTTAAAGAAATAATCTTACACTTCGAAGATTTATGCAGAATTTCAAACCCAATTCTGCGTGATGAAATCTTTAAAAGCAAAATTTTTCGGCGAATCAAAAAAGCAGTTTCAAGTAAACGGGTTAACAATTGTTGATTCTATTTTTAATAATTATGAAAATTGTCCATGGCATTATCACCAGCATGCACATTTTGCGTTTACAACAAAAGGTAATTTAACTGAAACGCATAAGAAACAAAAGCTTCAATTACAAGCAGGGTGCTTATTGTACAATCACAGCCAGGAGCCACATTGCAACGGAAATTACAGTTCAGTTGTTTCCGCCTTGCATATTGATATAGATGCAAATTGGTTTAAAAAGTACGATATAAATTCTTTAGCGATTGAAGGTGTATCGCAAATTCAAAACCCGGTTATAAAAAATATATTCTGCAATATTTTAAAAGAAGTAAAATTATTTGATATTAATTCTCCGGTTGTTATTGAAAGCCTGGTGATGCAGGCATTACACGAGATGACAAAAAGCAACGCACAAAGATCTTCTGCAAAACCTGCATGGGTTTTTAAATTAAAGGATTTGTTGTATGATCAATATTCAGAAAAATTTACGCTAAAGCAAATTGCTGAGCAGCTTAATCTGCATCCGGTTCATTTATGCCAGCAGTTTCCGTTTTATTTTGGTTGCTCACTCGGTGATTATATTCGAAAAATAAAAATTGAAAAATCAGTTACCATAATTTTCAAAAAAAATTATAGCTCACTTACACAGGTTGCTTACGAGTGCGGCTTTGCAGACCAAAGTCATTTTATAAAGATATTCAAAAAAAATATTGGTATCACACCTTTTGCATTTCAGAAGCTAATTACATAATTCACCTTAATTCTGTTCTATTTTTTTTACGCATAAGTTATAAGCTTCGCTTTATAAATAAATATGCGAAAACTTTTTTTCAATTCTCAGCCAATTTGCAGTAATGCTATTTTATTACTGAGAATTTGGTGCGGAGTTATTTTCATTCGGTATGGAATTTCAATATTGCATAAATCTTCAATGATTGATTTTGCAAACACGCTTGAAGCAGCAGGAATTCCTTTTAAAATATTAAGCGCTTATTTGTGTAAGGCAACCGAATTTGTTGGCGGATTTTTTTTAGTGATTGGATATTTAATAAAACCGGCTTGCTTTTTCTTAATAATTGATATGAGTGTTGCTACTTTTATTTTTCATCATGCACAGATGTTAAATAATGGATTAACTACTTTTCTTTTATTGCTTTGCTTGTTGAACATTTTACTTGGCAAAACAGATATGATGAGTATTGATTGTTATTTATCGCAGTAAAAAAGAATCAAATGAAACAGTTTGCTTACTTAATGATGCTAATATTTTTGTTTTTTACGTTATCAGTTTTAAGCTGTAAAAATTCAGTCAGCTCATCAACCCAAAAAATAAATTCTGTTCAAAACATTGATGACTTCAACATTACATTGATTAAAACAAATAAAGGTCCGGGCAGTGTTGAAATAGGCGACTTTAATAAAGATGGTTTAAAAGACCTGGCATATGCAACAGAAGATCGCTCTGTAGCAATTTTATTAGGTGATGGAAAAGGAAAATTTTCTCCGGCAAATGGTTCACCTTTTTTCTGTAATCAATATCCAAATGATATTGCCATTGCAGATATTAACAAAGATGGCATTCCCGATTTGGCTATTGCAAACACTGAAGTAAGCATGCTTACTGTTTTATTGGGTAATGGTAAAGGTCAATTTCAACAGGCATTGCAATCGCCATTTAAGGTACATTCAAAACCACATACACATGGTGTTGCCATTGCAGACTTTAATAGTGATGGCAATCTGGATTTGGCAACAGATAACTGGGCGCATGATCAAGTGCTGATAATTTTTGGAGATGGCAAAGGCAACTTTAGTAACGAAACATTTTATAAAGTTGGTAAGCGACCGTATCAACGATTGCGTAGCGCCGATGTAAATAAAGATGGCAAACCTGATTTAATTACAACAAATTTGGAAGGCAATAATTCAACCGTGCTTTTAGGTGACGGCGATGGAAAATTTATAGAAGCACAAGGTTCTCCATTTGCTGCCGGCGATGCACCTTTTGGCTTAGCAATTGGAGATATAAATGGTGACAGAAATGATGATCTATTAATTGCAGATTCACCAACAATAACTGCAGAAAGTAAAGGAAACGATGGGCTTTGGATTTTAATTGGGTATGGTAAAGGAAATTTTAAAACAATGAAAGGTTCGCCGTTTAAAACGGGTAAAAGTCCAAGCAGACTTGCAGTTGGAGATTTAAATAATAACGGTATCAATGATGTGGTTGTAACGAATTATAACGATAAAAGCATAAGCATATTTTATATGACCAAAACCGGAATTGATAAAATACAAACTATTAAAGTTGGAAACAGACCTGATGGAATTGCAATTGGTGATTTAAATGGAGATGGAAAAAATGATATTACATTAACTAATTATGATGATAATACATTAATGATCTTGTTTCACAAATAAATAGTTAGTACTCACTTGTGCGCTGGGAAATCTCCAGACTTCGCGTTATCTGCTGTGAGTCTCTGACTCACAACAATTCTTCTCTTAATTTTTTTGGTAATGATTGAATGATGAGATCATAAGAATCATCAATTATTTCTTTAATAAGTTTTGCGGAAATAGAGCTATCAATAACAATCGTGTTCCAATGTTTTTTATTCATGTGATAACCGGGCTTAATTGCATCATATTCTTCACGCAATTCAATTGCTTTTTCAGGATCACATTTCGCATTGAACCGTAAAGGCTGCGCATCAAGCGCTACCAATAAAAATATTTTTTCTTTTACCCGAAAAACCAAGGTTGTTTCACCGAAAGGAAAATCTTCGGTAACCGCTTTTTTTGAAAGACAATATTCACGCAGGGCTTCAATATTCATTGCATAAAAATAAAACTGTCAAAGTTTAAAAATGATAGATTGTTTTTGCACGAAATCGATCTTAACGCCATCTTCTTCTGCCGGCAACCAGTTTGAGAAGTCAAAATAAGTCTCATTACGTTTGCAGATTCAATGATTTTGGGATTAGTAATTTTCCATCTTTTAAAACAGTAAACTCAACAGTAACTGAGCCCTGTACTTTTTGTTTACGTGCTTCTTTCGGATATCTAAGAGCCAAGCCAATTTGGGTCAATATTGCAAAAATTATCAAAAAAACTTCTTTAAAAGCTTGTACTGTATTATAGATACACATAACTTTGCGCTCCCAATTTGAAAAAATTGGTTTTGATTATGTCTCAAAGAATCAGGATAAAATTAAAGTCTTACGATCATAATTTAGTAGATAAATCTGCTGAGAAAATCGTAAAAACCGTCCGTAGTACAGGCGCTGTTGTTACAGGTCCAATTCCTCTTCCAACGCATACGAGGATTTTTACTGTACTTCGTTCACCGCACGTTAACAAAAAGAGTCGTGAGCAATTCCAGCTTGCTACTCATAAGCGCTTATTGGATATTTATACTTCTTCATCCAGAACCGTAGATGCTTTAAGCAAACTGGATCTGCCCTCAGGTGTTGAAGTTGAGATCAAAGCGTAAGCCCCATCCCGAAGGGGAGTCAAAGGCAAAAAACAAAAAAAGTTCTTATAAATAATTAATCATCTCTCAATCTGGCATAGCCGGGAGAAAAGAGCTCTGAATAAAAATAACAAGCGTTGTCAACTTCTCTTTATGGGCGGGGGGCAGCACACATATAAACAAGCCCTTCGAGGTTTGTTTACTTCCGGTACTTCTCTTCTTGCCCCAGGCGAGAAAATAAAAGAAAAGGTCGGTAGCTAAACAGAGGATCGATTCCTGAAAATAGGAAGTCCTTATACCAATGCGGGGCTAAAACCGCAAACAAATGAAAGGAATTATTGGTAAAAAAATCGGGATGACCAGCGTCTTCACTCCTGATGGCAAGCAAACAGCTTGTACAATCATTGAAGCTGGCCCTTGTGTTGTAACCCAGGTTAAAACAAAAGATACCGACGGTTATTCTTCTCTTCAATTAGCGTTCGGCGATAAAAACGAAAAACACTCTATTAAAGCTGAAACAAACCACTTTGCAAAAGCAAATACTGCTCCTAAAAAGTTTGTAAAAGAATTCAGGGATTATAATATTGATAAAGCAATAGGCGAAACTATTACTATCGACATTTTTACTGAAGGTGAAAAAGTTGATGTGGTAGGTACAACGAAAGGTAAAGGTTTCCAGGGTGTTGTTAAGCGCCATGGATTTCATGGAGTAGGCGGGCAATCACATGGTCAACATGATCGTTCACGTGCACCTGGTTCTATCGGTAACTCTTCTGATGCTTCACGTGTATTTAAAGGCGTACGCATGGCAGGGAGAATGGGCAGTGACCGTGTAAAACTTAAAGGTTTGAAAGTTGTAAAACTTTTCCCTGAGAAAAATTATATTCTTATCAGTGGTTCTGTGCCGGGTCATAACGGCTCTATTGTATTAATTCAGAAATAATTCAATTAAAGAAAATGCAAGTTGACGTTTTAAATATAAAAGGTGAAAAAACCGGCAGAACAGTTGAATTGCCTGATTACGTATTTGGAATCGAGCCAAATGATCATGTAATTTATTTAGCTGTTAAGCAATACAAGGCAGCTCAGCGGCAGGGTACACATAAAGTAAAAACCCGTGCTGAAGTGCAGGGTGCAAGCCGCAAGCTGCACAAGCAAAAAGGTACTGGTGGTGCAAGAAAGGGTAATATCCGTAATCCATTGTATAAAGGTGGCGGTACCGTATTCGGTCCAAAACCGCACAGTTATGATTTTAAGCTCAACAGAAAAGTGAAAGACCTTGCTAAGTGGAGCGCTTTATCGCACAAGGCAAAAAACAATTCAATTTTTGTTGTAGAAGATTTGAAGTTTGATGCACCTAAAACAAAACAGTTTACTGATGCTTTAAAAAGTCTTCAATTAACAACTAAAAAGACATTGTTATTAGCAGATGAAATTAACGATAATCTTTTCTTAAGCTTACGTAATTTATCAAAAGTTCAAAGCAGTTCTTTAGTAGACATGAACACATATGATATCGTTCACGCAGATGTGTTGTTGTTAACAGAAGGTGCAGCAAAAATTTTTAGTGAAGAAAGCGAAGAAGTAGTAGCAGAATAATTGAATAACATTTCAATAAAAGAAAAATGCAGTTAGCAGAAGTTTTAATAAAACCAATTCTTACAGAAAAAGCAAACGGACAACAGGAAAAG
>JAFBAF010000349.1 GCA_019247895.1 Parafilimonas sp.
AGTCGGAATTTTTACAAAGTGTATTTACGCAATTAAATTTGTCTGCATTACTTTATCTATTGCCATCTTAATAGAGGTAAGTAAAAGTGGGTTATTTAAATTGTTTGCAGGAAGATCATACCAGTTTCCTTCGTCTGTTTTATAGAGCTTGCATACAATTACTCCGATGTCATCTGTTCTGTATAAAGTAAATTCCTTTAATGTAGCCTTTACAATTCCTAACGCATTTTCAACATTGAAAGTTGAAATAGTATAATAATATTTATTGCCATCAGTTAAAGATATTTCTGTCTTGTACATAATCGTAAATTCCCAAACACAATAATAAGTAATAGGTGCTCAAGTTTTAATGATGTGAATAACTTGAATATACTTATCTATATAACTCGCCATTGTGAATGTAAGTTTATAAAGAAATTTAAGAGGCAACTGCAAGATTTATTGAAATTTTAATTAAACGTCTTTGTTATAATGCAGTATTCTTAAACCTTATTTTAAGCTGATAGCAAATTCTATGTTACAAAAATCTTGCGCACTTAAGTTGTTGCCACCGAATCTTGCTGCAGGTGATTTGAAAAGGAAGAAACCGGTTTTTCGGGTAAATAAATTATGAAAGTCGCGCCTTCGTTAAATTTACTTTCAGCCATTATAAAGCCACTATGGTTCTCAATTATTTTTTTACATATAGATAAACCTACGCCGGAGCCCTTGAATTCATGGTAACTATGCAACCTTTTAAACACAATAAAAATCTCTTCCGCATATTTGGGCTCAAACCCTATACCATTATCAGAAACAGTTATCTTATGATACTTACATTCATTCAGCATTAGCATTGGAAAGCGATTATCTTTTTCTTTGATAATCTGTGAATTAATTTTTATTACAGGAGCTATTTCGGGTTTGCGAAATTTTAGTGCATTGGTTAAGAGGTTATAAAACGCTTGCCTTATTAAAGAAGGAACGGCATGAATTACCGGCAATGCTTCCAAATTAACTTTAGCATTTGTCTTTTCAACTTCAATTTCCAGTTCACCTAATACATCCTTAATTAATTTATTTAAATCTACTTCTTTGAAATCTGATAAGCTCACAGATTGTTTCGAGAAGCTTAAAAGATCGTTTATCAACGATTGCATTCTTTGGGATGACTCAACAATCTTATTGAAGTATTTATTTGTTTCATCATCGTTACTTTGCTTAGAAAGAATTTTATCACTAAACACGATTATTTTTCTCAATGGTTCCTGCAAATCGTGCGATGCAACATAAGCAAACCGGTCAAGTTCTTGATTCACATTTTTTAAATGCTCATTCTTTTTTAGCAATTGATCATTTAAAGTACGAATCTTTTCTTCTGAAGCTTTACGTTCTTCTATTTCTTTTTGCAACGATTGATTTGCAGTGATCAACTTGTTTTGATGTAAAAGTAACTGTTGATTCTTTCTGTACAATTCAACAAAAACGCCCACCTTTGCACGCAGCAATTCAGGATTGATAGGTTTATAGATATAATCAACTCCACCCATTTTATAACCTTTGAAAACATACTCTTCATCGTAGTTTTGAGCTGTGATAAAAATAACTGGAATATCTTTTAATTTATCCCGCTCATAAATAATCGTTGCTGTTTCAAAGCCATTAAGATCCGGCATTTGTACATCCATCAATATCAACGAAAAATCGTGCTGCTGCAATAATATTTTTAATGCCGCCCTTCCTGAATTTGCTTTTACGGTTTTGTAATTATCTTTTTCAAGAATCGTTTCAATCGCAAACAAATTATCTTCCCGATCGTCAACAACCAGTATCTTAATATCCGATTTACTGCTTAGCTCAGTTCCATTTATATAATCCATCATCCTTTATTTATAAAGCCATACACGCATTAAAGATAAAAGCTGGTCAATTTTCAAAGGTTTCGTTATGTAGTCTGATGCCCCTGCTTCAATACATTTTTCCCTGTCGCCTTTCATTGCTTTTGCTGTTACTGCAATAATAGGAAGTGTTGTGTTCTTATGTTCTCTTCTTATTTTTTGTGTGGTTTCATATCCATCCATTTCAGGCATCATTATATCCATTAAAACAATGTCGATACCATTATTCTCTCCTAAAATATTCATGGCTTCTTTACCACTTTCTGCTGTAATTGTATTGATGTTATATTTTTCGAATGCTGTTGTTAGCGCAAAAAGATTTCTTACATCATCATCAACAACTAATACCGTTTTATTTGTTAATACATCTTTTTTTGTCCGTAAGTTTTCAATCAGTTTTCTTTTTTCCGGTGATAATTCTTTGTGATCAATATGCAATAACATTACTGTTTCATCAAGCAACAGGTCAAGGGAACTTACATCTTTCAACATAATACGATTTGCATATTGTTTCAGCTTTGTTCTTTCTTTTACAGAAAAATCTTTTGCTGAATATATAGTTACCGGAGTTAGATGTGTTTTCATTGAATTAATTTCAGTAATGAATTCAACACCTCCAATATCCTGCATAATATAATCAACGATCAAACAATCGTACACATTGTTTTGAATCAATTCCAAAGCTTTTGCACCTGAGCTTACAATTTCTATTTCTGTCACATTTTCTATCTCAAGCATTTTTGCTATTTGCGATGATTCCAATTCATTGTCTTCAACCAATAATACTTTTTTAGGTCTTTTGGTTTGATATTCTTTGATATCATCAAACAAAACCGATAATGCTTCAGCTTTTAATGGTTTTAAATGAAAACTTCTTGCACCGCGCTGCATAGCCAGTAACCTGTTCTCTTCACCGGAAATAAGATGCACCGGGATATGACGGAAGTTCAAGTCGTTTTTAAACAGGTCTAAAATGCGCCACCCGCTTGCATCAGGCAGCTTTACATCAAGTGTTACAGCTACCGGATTAAATTTATTGGTAAGATCAAACACTTCTGAAAAACTTGTTGCAACAATAACTTTTAATCCTGTTTCATGCGCTTTTTCAATCATGATCTTTGCAAAACGAATGTCATCCTCCACTACAAGCACCACTTTATCAATATCATCAATATTGTTCCTGTCATCACCCAATTCGTTAATAATTTCATTCAGCGATTCAAGATCTTTTGTTTCTGCAACTTTAATTGTTGGCACAGATTGAATAGTTACATTATCGCTTGTTTCTGCAAGTTTATATTCTGTTATGGTAAGACTTGTTTGTTTTTCCTTTTTAATAATATTGGCAGAATCTATTGGCAGGAACAAAGTAAACGTGCTTCCAAGTCCGGCTTCGCTTTCCAGTTCAATAGAACCATTTAATAATTCAGCAAGACCGCGGCTAATTGATAGTCCCAAACCTGTTCCGCCATATTTACGGCTTGTTGAACCTTCTGCCTGCTGAAACGCTTCAAATATAATGTTCTGTTTGTCTTTTGAAATTCCAATGCCTGTATCCTTTATTTCAAACGCAACAACACGCTTCGCATTATCAAGGTTCGGATTTGATTGTTTCCAGTTGCGATGCGCTTCATACACTTTAAATTTCACTTCACCTTTTTCAGTAAACTTAAATGCATTTGAAAGCAGGTTCTTTAATATCTGGTTCAAACGCTGAACGTCTGTTTCAAAACTTGTTGGCAAATGTTCATCTATTTCGATTCCGAATTTCAGGTTTTTATTTTCAGAAACATGCTTAAATGTTGTTTCAACAAATGAAGTGATTTCGTTGAAACGAACATTGATAAAGTCAGTTGAAATATAACCTGATTCAATTTTAGACAAGTCAAGAATATCATTGATCAATTGAATCAAATCATCACCGCAACTATGAATTGTTTTGGCATATCGAACTTGTTTTTCTGAAAGATTGCCTTCGTAATTTTCATACAATTGTTGCGCTAATATTAATAATGAATTCAACGGAGTTCTTAATTCATGCGACATGTTTGCAAGAAACTCGGATTTATATTTTGATGTTAACTGCAGTTGTTCTGCTTTTTCTTCAAGCGATCTTCTTGCTTCTTCCACTTCTTTATTCTTTGCTTCCACTTCTTCTTTTTGTTTTACGAGAAGATGTGCTTTATCCTGCAGCTCTTCATTAGTTCTTCTTAATTCATCTGCGAGAGATTGTGATTGCTGCAACAGATCTTCCGTTCTTGAATTTGCTTCGATCGTATTCAACACGATACCGATACTTTCTGTCAACTGGCTTAGGAAGTCAAGGTGCGTTTCGCTGAATGCATCAAAGGTTGCCAGCTCAATAACCGCTTTGATCTCTTTTTCGAACA
>JAFBAF010000127.1 GCA_019247895.1 Parafilimonas sp.
TCAACAGGCAAGCAAGTGCAACAGAGCTGGGGTGTCTATCCTGATGTTTTTTGCCCAAGTGATTATACTTTCAAATTTTTAGAAAATGTTTTAGATGAAGTGATGGAATTATTTCCTTCAAAATATATTCATATTGGCGGAGATGAATGTCCGAAAACATACTGGAAAGAATCTGCATTTTGCCAGCAGCTAATTAAAGACAGCAACCTGCAAAATGAAGAAGGTTTGCAAAGTTATTTCATCAGGAAAATTGAAAGATATCTTAACAGTAAAGGTCATTCAATTATCGGTTGGGATGAAATTTTGGAAGGCGGTGTTGCACCAAATGCAACGGTAATGAGTTGGCGTGGTGAAAAGGGCGGAATTGAAGCAGCGCAGCAACATCACCAGGTTATTATGACACCAACAACTTACGTTTATTTTGATTACTCACAACTAAAAAAACCAGATAGCCTTACAATTGGCGGATACCTTCCTGTTGAAACTGTATATAATTATGATCCTTTGCCGAAGGAGTTATCTGAAGGCGAACAAAAATATATTATCGGCGCGCAGGCAAATGTTTGGAGTGAATATATGAGTTCACCAGCTAAAGTTGAATACATGATATTTCCGCGTGTTGATGCATTGAGTGAAGTTTTATGGACTCCGAAAGAAAACAAAAACTGGGATGATTTTAAAAGCCGGTTATCACAACAATACAAACGATACGATCTTTGGAACGTACAATACAATGCAAAAGAATTAGACAAAGAAAAATAATTTCATCACTATAAATAATTATCAACTAACAAATAAGCTATGGTAGATTCATTTGAAAAAATTCCGGTTGAAATTCTTCCAACGCCACAGGCTGGTTCGAGTTATGCGGCCAAACAAATCGCAGAACTAATCAAACAAAAACAAAAAGAAAACCAACCTTGTGTATTAGGGCTTGCAACAGGTTCAACACCGATAATGATGTATAAAGAATTAATAAGGCTGCATAAGGAAGAAGGTTTGAGTTTTAAAAATGTTATCACTTTTAATTTGGACGAATATTTTCCAATTAAACGCGATGAATATCAGAGTTACTGGAGCTTCATGCATAGAAATTTATTTGATCACATTGATATCGACCCGAAAAATATACATGTACCAAACGGTGAATTAACAAAAGAAGAAGCCAAGCAGCATTGCATTCAATATGAACAAATGATCGATGATGCGGGAGGATTAGATCTGCAAGTGTTAGGCATTGGCAATAATGGTCATATCGGTTTTAATGAACCAGGTGCAAGTATATTCTCAAAAACACGTTTAACCAATCTCGATAATAACACACGTGTTGCCAACTCAAGAGAGTTTCAAAACATATCCAAAGTGCCAAGACTTGCTTTAACCATGGGCATAAGCACCATAATGAAAGCAAAAAGAATTCTGTTAATGGCTTGGGGATTGAAAGCACAGATTGTTGCAAAGGCAGTTGAAGGTTATGTAACCGAGCACGTGCCTGCAAGTATTTTGCAACAACACAACAATTGTACATTTATTTTAGATGAACAGGCCGCATCAGAACTTACACGTTTCAAATGGCCGTGGCTTTCTGGCGAAATAGAATGGTCGCCGATAATGATAAAACGTGCCGTAGTAAATCTTGCCTTAAAACTTGAAAAACCGGTTTTAAGTTTAACCACTTTTGATTACAATGAAAATGGCTTGGGTGATTTGCTTGTTGAAAAAGGTGATGCATATGAAATAAATTTACAGGTGTTTTATTTATTAAGAGACAGCATTACAGGCTGGCCTGGCGGTAAACCCAACGCTCATTTGCCTGCACATCCCGAAAGAAGTAAACCTTACCCAAAACGTGTAATTATTTTTTCACCGCATCCCGATGATGATATCATAAGCATGGGCGGGACGTTTATGCGTTTGCACGATCAGGGGCATGAAGTGCATGTAGCTTATCAAACGAGTGGCAACATTGCAGTTACCGATGAATTTGTAACGCGGTTTATTGATTTTGCTGTTGGGTTTGAAGGTTTATTTAATATAGATAATGAAAAGAGCAGCGAGATATTGGCAGAGGCGCAAAATTTCCTTGCATCGAAACAACCGCAGCAAATCGATACTTCTGAAATACGTGCCATTAAAGGATTAATAAGAAGAGGTGAAGCAAAAGCTACCTGTCGTTATGTTGGTTTACCTGAAGGCCGTTGGCATTTTCAAAATCTTCCATTTTATGAAACAGGTTCAATAGAAAAAAATCCAATGGGCGAAGAAGATGTTAAACTAACAATTGAATTGCTGCGCAAAATAAAACCTCACCAGGTTTATTGCGCAGGAGATCTTGCCGATCCGCATGGTACCCATAAAGTATGCTTGGATGTTGTAATTGAAAGTTTGAAAAGAATAAAGGCTGCCGGCGATGATTGGGTAAATGATTGCTGGATGTGGTTATACAAAGGCGCATGGCAGGAATGGGATATTGCTGATATTGAAATGGCAATACCGATGAGCCCGGACCAGGTAATGAAAAAACGCAATGGCATTTTCATTCATCAAAGTCAAAAAGATACAGTTCCCTTCCAGGGAAGTGATAACAGGGAATTTTGGCAACGTGCAGAAGATAGAAATGCTAACACCGCTAATTTATATGCTGCTTTGGGTTTAACAAGATATGCAGCTATGGAAGCTTTTGTAAGATGGAAATATTGATATTATATACAAAAAGTGTACAATGAATTATTGGAATGACTTTTGTTTTTTCATAAAAAATTTTTCAATATGATAAAAACAATGTTCTTATTAGCCGCTGCAGTTATTTCAATAACAAGCCTAAAAGCTCAAAAGGTAGCAGTTGTAACTACAGATAAACCCGGGTGGCATAAAATAGGCGAAACAACAGTTGATTTTAAAACTGATAAAGACAAATTGTATGTATTGGGTAATGACCATTTTAAATCAATTATTTTAAAAGCTGTGGATGCACCTGTACATATAGAAAATTTAGAAGTAGTCTATGGTGACGGCGAGCCTGAAGAAATTCCCGTTCGTTTTGATTTTAAAGCAGGCTCAGAAAGCCGCAATATCGATCTAAAAGGTTACGATCGTAAGATAAAAGAAATAAATCTTGTTTATAGAACAGTACCTAATTGGAAAGGAGAAAAAGCACATATTGAAATTTGGGGCTTAAAATAAATTAGTTTAATACTAAAATAAAAAGCGTACACAATAATGTGTACGCTTTTTATTTTCAATAACCAGAATGACTTTTTAAAAATTAATTGTATCCTTGACAATTATTTTTAGTGAATAAATTATAAAATTCAGTTTTTAATATTGCTTACTATTAAATAATTTTTGCATACATTATATCTCTGTTTATCTTTAAGCAAACTATCATCAGCCTGGATTTATGCAAGTGAAACGCTATACTCACCAAAACCACATGTTGGTTGCAATTGACTGTATTATTTTTGGTTTTGATGGCCAGCATCTCAAATTACTTTTAATTAAACGTGGCTTCGAGCCGCAAAAAGGCAGGTGGAGTTTAATGGGAGGTTTTATTACAAACGATGAAACACTTGACTATGCTGCCGCACGCATTTTAAAACAACTAACCGGCCTTACATATATCTATCTTGAACAATTATACGCCTTTGGCGATCCATACCGCGATCCTACGGAGCGAACAGTTTCTGTTGCTTATTTTGCCCTGATAGACATTAATAAATACGAAGAGCAGATAAGCCATGAATATAGTGCTGAATGGTTTCCGTTAAAGAGGCTGCCATCGGTTATTTTTGATCATAAAGACATGATTGAAATGGCCAAAGAAAAGTTACGCTATAAAGCCGCCTTTCATCCTGTTTTATTTGAATTGTTGCCTGAAAAATTTACACTTCCGCAATTGCAAACTTTATATGAAGATGTATATGATGCAATGATAGATAAACGAAACTTTAGCCGCAAAATGCTGTCAACCGGGCTTATCGTAAAACAAAAAGACAAAGAGAAAAACGGTTCGAAAAAAGGCGCCTTTTACTACAAGCTTGATAAGCGAAAGTACCGCGCTAAGTTTGATGCTTTTCTTAACCTCATACCCAATCCGCAGAGCCTAAAATAAAACAACCAATATTTTGTTGATAAAACAATAAGTGTTACTTTGACACCTTATCTGCTATATGAAATCAACCGTATATGTTATAGGTGTTGACTATGGAACGGATTCTGTTCGTACGGTTATATTAAATGCAAATGACGGTGATGAAATAGCTTCATCGGTTTTTTATTATCCAAGATGGAGCGATGGTTTGTATTGTTCGCCGCAGCAAAATCAATTTCGCCAGCATCCTTTAGATTATATAGAAGGGCTTGAATCAACCATAAAAGATTGTATTAAAAAAGCAGGATCAAACATCTGGAAAAGTATTGTTGCCATTTCCGTTGATACAACCGGCTCCACCCCTGTTGCTGTTAACAAGCATGGAACACCTCTTGCTTTAGTGTCGCAGTTCGAAACTAATCCCAATGCAATGTTTGTGTTGTGGAAAGATCATACCTCAGTAAAAGAAGCAGCAGAATTTAATGAACATGCAAAAAAGTTTGGAATAAATTACCTGCAATATGTTGGCGGCATTTATTCATCTGAATGGTTTTGGAGCAAGTTATTACATGTATTAAGAGTTGATGCAAGTATTCAAAAAGCTTGCTATTCGTGGGTAGAACATTGCGACTGGATTCCATTTTTATTAACAGGCGGAAATGACGTGCATCAAATGAAACGCGGTGTATGTGCTGCAGGTCATAAAGCTTTGTGGGCACACGATTACGATGGATTACCGCCAAACGATTTCTTTGCTTCGCTTGATAATTTGCTTGATGGTTTTACTTCAAGATTATTTACGCAAGCATATACTGCAGATAAAGCAGCAGGCAATCTTTCAAAAGAATGGGCAGAACGTTTAGGTTTATCAACAAATGTTATTGTTGGCGTTGGTGCGTTTGATGCGCACATGGGCGCAGTTGGCGGGCAGATCGAACCTTATCATTTAAGTAAAGTGATGGGCACTTCAACATGTGATATGTTAGTAGCGCCAATGGATGATGTAAAAGATAAATTGGTAAGAGGTATTTGCGGGCAAGTGCCGGGATCAGTTATTCCGGGAATGATGGGTATGGAAGCCGGTCAAAGTGCATTCGGCGATACTTATGCATGGTTTAGAAATCTTATCACGTCTTCAGTAAAAGATCTTATAAAGAGTTCTTCTGTCATTGAGAGTGCAGTTGCCGATAATTTATTAAAAGAAATGAATGATAAGTTAATAGCACATCTTTCAACAGAAGCATCAAAAATTGTTGTGAATGAAAATGATGAGTTAGCAGTTGATTGGTTAAACGGAAGAAGAACACCCGATGCAAACCAGCAATTAAAAGCAGCCATCATTAATTTAAATTTAGGTACAGATGCACCCCGAATTTTTAAAGCACTGGCAGAAGCCACTTGTTTTGGTGCAAGAGCAATTGTAAAAAGATTTAATGAAGAGGGTGTTACCGTAAAAGGTTTAATTGGTTTGGGGGGCGTAGCGCGCAAATCGCCGTATATCATGCAAACAATGGCTGATGCAATCAACATGCCGATCCGCATTCATACATCTGAACAGACCTGCGCAACCGGGGCAGCTATGTTTGCTGCAACTGCAGCGGGTATTTATAATAAAGTGGAAGATGCAATGGCAGCTATGGGGCAAGGGTTTGACGCAGAATATCAGCCTAACAAAAAAAATGTTGAATTATACAATAAGCGCTATGAAAAATATAAAGCGTTAGGAAATATGCTTGAACAAGGATTTTGAAAGATCAGAAAGATTATTAAATGAATCATCAAACTATAATTGCTTAACCACAAAGACACAAAGTCTCCAAGTATCATAAAGCTTAGTGTCTTCGTGGCTTTATGGTTAAAAAATGAAAATGAAAAAAACTTTATTCATTATTTTGTTTGCGATTGCAACTAATTGTTTAAATGCACAACAAACTATGCAAATAAGGATTACTAACACCTCACATCAAAAAATCAGCAAATACATTTACGGCCATTTTGCAGAAAATTTAGGTCGTTGCATTTATGATGGTTTTTGGGTTGATTCAGAGTTGAATGTTCCCAAAGATGATCGCATTCGTTTGGATGTTATTAATGCATTGAAACGAATTCATATTCCCGATTTACGCTGGCCAGGCGGTTGTTATGCAGATCAATATCATTGGAGTGATGGCGTTGGCGACCGAAGCACACGACCGGTACGCATAAATACAACCTGGGGAATGGTAAGTGATGATAACAGTTTTGGTACCGATGAATTTTTAAAGCTTTGCGCCCTGTTGAATTGTGAACCATACATTGCCGGAAATGTTGGAACCGGTACGCCACATGAAATGGAAAATTGGCTGGAGTATTTGAATTATGATGGTAAAAGTACGTTAGCAGATTTGCGTAGAAAAAATGGCCATGATAGACCGTATAATGTTTCGCTTTGGGGAGTTGGGAATGAAAGCTGGGGTTGCGGCGGACAAATGACGCCGGAATATTATGCAAACGAGTTTAAACGCTATGCAGAGTTTTGCAAAAATTATCCGGGCACACATTTAAAGAAAATTGCAAGCGGCGCTAATGCCGATGATTATAACTGGACAGAAGTATGTATGAAAAATATTCCATTATGGAATATGTGGGGCTTATCAATGCATTACTATACAATTGTAAATAACTGGGAGCATAAAGGCTCTGCAACAAATTTTGATGAGGATGAATATTTCAATGGATTAAAAAATTGTTTGCATATTGAAGAACTCATTAATAAACACAGCGCGATTATGGATAAATATGATCCACACAAAAATATAGCGCTTGCTGTTGATGAATGGGGGATTTGGACAGATGCTGAACCTGGAACTAATCCTGCATTTTTATACCAGCAAAACAGTTTGCGTGATGCTTTAATTGCTGCAACTACCTTAAACATCTTCAATAATCATTGCGACCGTGTGCGCATGGCTAATCTTGCACAAACAGTAAATGTATTACAGGCTTTAATTTTAACTGATAAAGAAAAGATGGTACTTACACCAACTTACTATGTGTTCGACCTTTATAAATATCACCAGGACGCAACATTACTTTCTCTAAAATTTATAAGTCCGGCATATACTTTTCAGAATAAAAGCTTGGAAGCAATAAATGCATCTGCATCAAAAGACAGCAGTGGTATTGTCCATATAACATTAGTAAATATTGATGCACATAAAAATATTACAGTAAACACTTCATTAGAAAATCTATCAGTTAAAAATATTGAAGGTGAAATATTAACCTCGCAAAAATTCAATGATGTAAATACTTTTGATGAACCAAATAAAGTAAAAGCAGCAGTTTTCTCAGATTTTAAAAAAACAGTTGAAGGCTTATCGATAAACCTGCCGCCAATGAGTGTAGTACTGATTACGTTAAAATAATTTATGAGCAAGTATGATGATATAAAAGAACAGGCGTACAAAGCAAACATGCAACTACCAGAATTAGGTTTGGTGTTGTTTACATTTGGAAATGTAAGCGCCGCCAACATTAATGAACGCGTATTTGCAATTAAACCAAGCGGAGTTGCATATAAGGATTTATCACCTGAAAAAATGGTAGTTGTTGATTACAATGGAAACATTGTAGAAGGTAATTTAAAGCCTTCGTCAGACACCTACACACACATGGTGATGTATAAACATTTTGAAACGGTTGCTGGTATCTCGCATACACATTCAACGTATGCAACAGCATGGGCGCAAAGCCTGCGTGATATTCCGATTTATGGAACAACACATGCCGATTATTTGGCTGTTGATATCCCTTGTGCAGCACCAATGAAAGATGATCGTATCCGAAGAAATTATGAATACGAAACTGGTTTCCAAATTGTGCATGAATTAAAAGAGCGCAACTTGAGTTATGAAGAGGTTGAAATGATTTTAGTGGGAAATCATGCACCTTTTACATGGGGCAAAGATGCCGCCAAAGCTGTGTACAACAGTGCAGTGCTGGAAGAAATTGCTAAGATGGCTTACTTAACGGAAAATATCAAAGCAGACGCATTGCGCTTAAAAGATTCGTTGATTAAAAAACATTATGAACGCAAGCATGGAAAAGATGCTTACTATGGACAGCCCCTATCCCCTGAAGGGGAATTTAATCAGGAATAATTCAAAATGAAAAATTATAAAACGAGTTACAATCATGAGTAATAATAACTCTCCTTTAGGGGTTGAGGGTCTCGAAGTTTGGTTCATCACAGGCAGTCAGCATTTATATGGTGAAGAAACTTTAAAGAAAGTTGCAGCACATTCAAAAGAAATTGCTGATTTTTTAAATGCTTCGAAAGACATAAGCATTAATATTATTTTTAAACCAATTGTTACGACTCCCGAAGAAATTTTATCTGTTTGCAAAGAAGTAAATGCATCAAAAAATTGCATTGGCATTATTACCTGGATGCATACTTTTTCGCCCGCAAAAATGTGGATCAATGGTTTGAAAATTTTGCAAAAACCATTGTTGCATTTGCATACACAATTTAACAGCGATATACCATGGAATAATATTGATATGGATTTTATGAACCTGAATCAAAGTGCGCATGGTGATCGTGAATTTGGTTTTATCGTAAGTCGTTTGCGCATGGAAAGAAAAGTTGTTGTTGGTTATTGGAAAGATGCAGACACAATAAAAAGTATTGATGTTTGGTGTCGTGCTGCAGCTGGTTGGAACGATTGGCAAGGAGCAAAATTTGTGCGCTTTGGAGATAACATGCGTTATGTTGCCGTTACCGATGGTGATAAAGTTGAAGCTGAATACAAATTTGGCTTTTCTGTAAATACACATGGAATTGGTGATTTAGTGAAAGTAATAAATGAAATAAGCGATAAACAAGTTGATGAATTGATCGA
Organism: Parafilimonas sp.; assembly: GCA_019247895.1. GTDB lineage: Bacteria > Bacteroidota > Bacteroidia > Chitinophagales > Chitinophagaceae > Parafilimonas. Next base: position 8,977 of record JAFBAF010000127.1, read on the forward strand.
AGAATATATAAGCGCTTATACAATTTCCGATGAACTAAAAAAAAATGGAAAACAACATCAATCATTAAAAGATGCAGCAAGAATTGAATTGGGTTTGAAAACTTTTTTAGAAAATGGAAATTATAAAGGCTTTACAGATACGTTTGAAGATTTGCATGGCATGACGCAACTACCCGGAATCGCAGCGCAGCGCTTAATGCAACAAGGTTATGGTTTTGCAGGTGAAGGTGATTGGAAGACTGTTGCGCTTGTTCGTGCAATGAAAGTGATGGCAAGCGGTTTAAAAGGCGGCAATAGTTTTATGGAAGATTATACTTATCATTTTGAACCAAATAATGAAATGGTTCTTGGTGCACACATGCTTGAAATCTGTTCTTCTATTGCAGATGGAAAGCCAAATTGTGAAATACATCCGTTGGGAATTGGCGGTAAAGCAGATCCTGTGCGGCTTGTATTTAATGTTGATGAAGGTGAAGCATTAAATGCCTCAATCATTGATATGGGTAATCGTTTTCGTTTGCTGGTGAATGAAGTGCAGGCGATCAAACCAAAACATAACTTACCAAAGTTGCCTGTTGCAAGAGTGTTGTGGAAACCAATGCCTGATATGAAAACAGGTTGCGCAGCCTGGATCTATGCAGGCGGTGCGCATCATACATGTTATAGTCAAAATCTTACTTCTGAACATTTGGAAGATTTTGCAAGCATGGCAAATATTGAATATGTTTTAATTGATAAAAACACGAACATTCATCA
>JAFBAF010000157.1 GCA_019247895.1 Parafilimonas sp.
CCGGATTTTTTGGATATTGTATTGTAAAAGTAGGCATAACTCAAAATTAAAAAGTGAGTAATTAGTTTTTTTAATACTCAACGAAGCAACGTTATATTACCCTTTGTGGTTATTATTCCGCCGTTATCACACAAAATTTCAGCAATAAATACATATACATCAGGTGTAACGGTTTTGCCATTATAAGTACCATCCCACCCATAGTTTTGTTGATTCGGAGGAAAATTTGTTCGTTCATAAACTATTGTTCCCCACCGGCTGAATATTCTGAATGATTTGACAGAAAAACCTTTTCCTCTTGGGTAAAAATAATCATTCATACCATCTCCATTCGGAGAAAACGTATTTGGAATAAAAAGATTTTGGCCTTTACACAAAACTGTAATCGATATATGTTTTTCAACGCTGCAGCCGGCTATATTTTTTGCTACTACTGTATAAGTTTGATTGGAAACAGGTTTTAAAACCGGATCCGGACAATTAAGACAGGAAATCCCGGAGGGAGGGGACCATTGCCATGAAGTGATATCTTCAGAACCTTGTGGGCTGATGTGGTATTCACTTCCCGATTCTATTATCACATTACTATCTTTTAATTGTAAAGTTGGATACGAAAAAACCGTTACCGTAGCGGTGGCTGTATCACTAAAACAACCTTTCATATCCCGCCCTATTACGGAGTAAATTGTTGTTGTTTGCGGTGTAGATGATGTTGTAGAATCCGTGCTGTTTGTTACCAGGGATGATGGCTCCCATTGATATACTTCTTCACCTGAAGCATTCAGTTGAATTACGTTTCCCCGGCAAACCGTATCGGGAGCATTAATGGAGATTTTTGCAGGTTGTACTACTTTAATATTGACGGAATCATTATTAATGCAGCCGTAATTATTTGTACCTGTTAAATAATAAGTTGTGTTGAATGATGGATCGGCAACAGGATTAGTGCAACTATAACAGGAAAGTGTTTCATTAGCACGCCATGTATATATGTTAGCGCCGGTTGCATTAAGCGTGATGTTTTGCCCTAAGCAAATCGCCGAATCAATACCCGCATAAACTGCAGGCAAAGGGTCAATTCGCAAAGGATGGCTAAGAGTATTCATACACCCCGCTGCACTTGTTGCTGTAACGCTTATATTATAAGTGCCTGCTGTACTAAAGTTATATGTGGTATCATTATTATATGCCAATAAGCCATTTCCTAAATCCCATTTCCATGTTACACTGCCTGCTGAATTATTATTAAGATTTGCGGTAAATATTACAGTTGCATTTACACAAGCACTGTCTGGTATTAAAGCCGAGATTAACGGCGTTGAATCAATTAAAACATTTATAGGCAAAGCAAAAGTATCTATACATCCATTTGCAGTTGTAATATTTAAAGATGCATTGTATGTAGCACTGTTATGATAATAATGTGAAGGATTCGCATCGTAAGAAATACTGCCATCACCAAAATTCCAGTAATAAGAAGATATGTTGTCATATAATGCAACACTCGAATCAATAAAATTATAAAGCGTTGAATCGCATGTGCCTGATTGTAATACTGCAGAAAATTTAGTATCCACCCCATAAATTACAATAGTGTCTTTATTTACAACGGGCGTATGGCATCCGCCCGAATCCACTACTATTAGTTGTGGTAAAAATCTTCCTGGCTTTGTGTAATTGTAAGCAGCGTTAGAATCGGTTGAGGTTACTGTTTCACCATTGCCAAAATCCCAGATATAACCAACTGTATTTTTTGCCTTTGCCGCAAACGAAACGTTTAATGGATTGCAGCCCGACAAAGGAGAATAAGACAGCAGTGCCACCGGGCCTTTAACAACAAGCGGTTTTATGATGGTGTCGTAACAAGTTCCATATCCCTGTACCACAAGACTTAAAGTATAGTTCCCCGGTGCAGTATAATAATGTTCAGGCATTATTTGCGACGACGTGTTTCCATCCCCAAAATCCCATGTAACAGAGTTATAATTTACCGAATTATTTACCGGATCAATTTTAGCAGGCGGGCAAGAAAATAATGTATCGGGCAAAGCAAATTCAGCAACAGGATTTGCAACACGTATATATTGCGGTTTTGTTAGAGAATCAACACAGCCGTATTTATCATGTACAATTAGCTTGATATCATATACTCCTTCTGCTGCATATTTATGTAAAGGTTCGGGATTTCCGGAAACCTGCCCATCTCCAAAGTTCCATGCATATAATAAGGAAATCCCCTGGCTTGAATCAAGAAAATTAACCATGCTTCCACTGCATGTTAGGGTATCATTTGCCGAAAAACCGGCAACAGGTTTAGTTATATTGATAGCATCGATATTTGATACAGTATCATAGCAACCATTATTATCAAATACTTTAAGAGAAACATCAAACATGCCTGTTTTTAAATAGGTATGTGCAAACGGGCCGGAATTTAATGTATCTGTTTTTGTGCTGTCGCCGTAGTTCCATATCCAGGTTGTAATATTATGTTGGCCATCGGTTGTTGATTCATCATTAAAGTTTATAGTAGATAAAAGACAAGCGCCTGCTTTGTTCGAGAAGGCAGCATTAGGACCAAAAATTTGTATGTCCACTTTTTTATTTATGGTATCAATGCAATTATTAATGTCTTTAACTACAAGAATTGGTGAGTATGTTCCGGCATCTGTATATAAATGATAAACGCTATCATTTTTTACACCCGGTTGTGTTAGTATGCCATCACCAAAATCCCATTGAAAAGTTTTTATGTTGTTTGGATTATAGCCTGTAACAAAAAATTGTATGGAATCATACTTACAAAAATTAGTGGAGTTATAGTTAAAGGATGGATTTTCTTTTATCACATTTATTGAATCGTGGCGGATGTCAGTACAACTGCCGTTTGTAACAGTTAATGTAACCTGGTAAAAACCCTCACCCGCATACCTGTGCGATGGTGATTGTTTATTCGATGTGTTTCCGTCACCAAAATCCCAATGCCACGTTTGCGGTTTAATGGATTTGTCAGTAAATGTGTATTTAAAAGGATTATCGCATTCTGAAAAAGAATTGAATTTTGCTACCGGCGGATTTACATAAATGTATTTTTTCAATGTAAGCGTATCATAGCATCCATATTGCGAAACGATAAGCGTAACACTTTGATACCCGGTATCTGAATAATAGTGAGAAGGATCTTGTTGCGTTGATGATGTACCATCACCAAAAAGCCAAAGCCAATCTGTAACTAAGCCAATTGATTTATCTGTAAACTGTACAGATGTTCCTGCACATACATTTAATGGATCTGCTGTAAACTTTGGTTTTGGTGCTTTCCCTAATGATACGGCATTTGGCATAAACAATGTATCAGAACACCCTTCAGCAGTTACAACAATTAATTTAATATTATATACTCCCGTATTTATGTAAGTATGGGTTGGAACGGAGTCATTAGATGTAGTTCCGTCGCCAAAATCCCATTGATATAAAGCTATCGAATTGCCCGAGATAATTTCAGGACTTAATAAAAGTGTTTGCGGTGCGCAAGCTTCGTAAGGAAAGTTTTTAATACCTTGTATCTGAGGTGGTCCAAGCTGAATTAAATTTGTTTTTATAAGCGTATCTGAACATCCATTGCTGTTATAAACGATTAATTCAACTGTATAATCGCCGGCCGCATTATATGTATGTGCAGGATTTTTTTGATTTGATGTATCACCATCACCAAAAAACCATTTATAACTTGTAGCTTCAGTTGATTCATCAGTAAACTGAATAGTTTGAGGATAAATGCAGGTAGCCCGCTTACCTGTTATAGTAAATGCAGCTTGTGGCTTTTGCCCTGTTTTAATTGTTTTTCGTATTGTATCCTTACAGCCACCAAAGTCGGCGCTGAGTGTAACCTGATAAGTGCCTGCATTATTATAAATGTGGGTTACTTGTACACCCGTATCTGTATTGCCGTCACCAAAATCCCATGTTTCATTAATAGGTTTTGGCGTAGAATTATCTATAAAAACAACGTCTCCATTTTTGCAATCAGGTATAAAATCAAAATTGGCTTGCACGCCGCCTACAGATATTATTTGTTGATATGAATTTAAACACCCGTTTGAATTTGTAGCTGTAAGTTGTACACTAAAATTGCCCGACGTTGTATAAGTATGCGCAGGGTTCTGCTGTGTACTGGCTGCACCATCGCCAAAGTACCATTGGTAATTTAAGCTTGTATTTGACTGAGATGTATTTGTAAATGTAACAGTGGATGGTGGTTTACAAACATTACTGTAAACATAAGTAAAATCAGCTTGCACTATTCCTCCAAC
>JAFBAF010000188.1 GCA_019247895.1 Parafilimonas sp.
CTTGTGCGGCTGCATTGGCGGTATTGGAAGTTATTGAAAGCGATAATCTGATTGAGATGAGCAAGCAACGCGGTATGTATTTGATCAACAAATTAAAAAGTATTGATGGCATTGATAAAGTGCGGGGCAAGGGTTTAATGATTGGCTTTGATGTGCCTGAAGACATTAAAGATTTACGCAAAAAATTGTTGAATGATTATTTCATTTTCACCGGCGACGCAAAACCAAATGTGATTCGTTTATTACCAGCATTAAATATTACACGCAAGCAGGTTGATGAATTTTTAGATACAGTAAATGAAGCTATTGCCGAGATGAAAGCTATTGAGGTGTAAAGATGAAACATAAACTTTCTTTTTTTATTATGCGAATTGCATTGCTAATATTTGCGTCAATGTCCTTCTTCAACGTAATGAGTCAGAAAACGAAGACAACGTTAGATTCATTGCAAGGTTATTGGCAATCTGAAGATGATAGAAAAAATGTGATTCAAATATCTGGCTATAACGAGATTAATTTTTACGATAAAGAGCAGATTGATAGTGTTTCTTTTGTTCTGGCGGATAGTTGTAAGGACGTTATCTTAAGTGGAGATAGCCTTATAAAGAATGGTAACTTTTACATTACGCTTGACAAAGATGGAAGTCTTTGTTACAGTATTGATAGTTTGACCGATGATCATCTTACTTTAATGTACCAGGCACGTGGAAATTTATTGCGCTTTAAAAGAATTAAGAAAGTGAAATAGCTGTTGAATAGAATATTAACTGTACAAGGGAGTGACACAACGAAGTTCAATAGTATTCTCACAGCTAAGTACATAAAAACAATTCCCATTGAAGCAATTTATATCTGTTTATGATGCAGGCAACATAAATGCATTGGTTGAAAAAGCATTGATGTATAAAGCGGAACCGTTAAAGGATAAAACGCTGGGCGCCGGCAAACGCATTGGTTTATTGTTTTTGAACCCGAGTTTGCGCACAAGATTTAGCACGCAGGTTGCTGCGGCAAATCTTGGGATGGAAGCGATTGTTTTTAATGTTGATAAAGAAGGCTGGGCGCTTGAATTTGAAGAAGGCGCAATCATGAGCGGCAGCACTGTTGAACATATTAAAGATGCTGCGCCGGTGTTGGGAAGTTATTTTGATATTTTGTGTATCAGGACATTTCCATCGCTGAAGAATCGGGAAGATGATTACAGTGAATTATATATTACGCAGTTTATAAAATATTGCGGTGTTCCGGTTATAAGTTTGGAAAGTGCAACATTGCATCCGCTGCAATCATTAACTGATACTATTACGATAACTGAAGAAATTAAAAAGTCAAAATTAAAAAGTCAAAAGCCAAAAATTGTATTGACGTGGGCGCCGCATGTTAAGGCTTTACCTCAATGTGTAGCGAATAGCTTTTCGCAGTGGATCAATGCGTGGGGCGAAGCAGATTTTGTGATAACACATCCTGAAGATTATGAGTTGAAAGAAGAATTTACAAAAGGTGCAACGATAACGCATAACCAGGATGAAGCTTTAAAGAATGCTGACTTTGTTTATGTAAAAAACTGGAGCACGTATAAAGATTACGGTAAAATCTATGAGAATGACCCGGATTGGATGTTGACTGAAGAGAAACTTACATTAACCAACAATGCAAAGGTAATGCATTGCCTGCCTGTTCGAAGGAATGTTGAGTTGAGCGACGAAGTGTTGGATAGTGCAAACAGTATTGTTACACAACAAGCGGCAAATCGTGTTTGGGCTGCGCAGGCTGTTATCAGTACCCTCCTAACCTCCCTGAAGGGAGGAATTAATTCCTGATTATGGAGCGTTTATTTGTTATAAAGGTTGGTGGAAATATTATTGATGATGAAGAAAAATTGAAATCATTTCTTCAATCGGTTGCATCTGTTAAATCGCATAGAATCGTGGTACATGGAGGCGGAAAGATTGCAACAACAATCGGTAACAAATTAAATATCGAATCAAAATATATTAATGGAAGAAGAATAACTGATAATGCAACGATTGATTTGGTGACGATGGTGTATGGTGGGTTGATCAATAAAAAAATTGTTGCAAAATTACAATCGTTCAACTGCAATGCAATTGGTTTAACCGGCGCTGATGCGAATATTATCCCTGCAAAAAAACGCATTGTAAAAGATATTGATTTTGGTTGGGTTGGTGATATTGATATTTCAACGTTTAATGTTGAAAGTTTAAAGTTGTTATTACGGAATAATATCACGCCTGTTTTTGCCCCGCTTACACATGATGAACAAGGTAATATTTTAAATACAAATGCAGATACAATTGCTTCATCAATTGCAATTGCATTAGCAACTTATTATGATGTTCGTTTGATTTATTGTTTTGAAAAAAAGGGTGTGTTAGAAAACGTTGAAGATGGAAATTCAGTTATCACAAACATCAACAAAGAAAAATATAAACAGTTGCAGGCTGAACAAAAATTGTTTGCCGGCATCCTTCCAAAAATAGATAATGCATTTGCGGCCATCGATGCCGGCGTACATGAAGTTTTGATCGGCGATGCAAATGATTTAATACAA
>JAFBAF010000219.1 GCA_019247895.1 Parafilimonas sp.
TTGTATGTTGGTTTATTAACTCATGAACAATTAAACTTGTGAACATTTATACTTCATATATTGAACTTTAAACATTAAACAGTCGTAAATGGACTATGCTTTTCTCGCTTTAATTATTTCCGTTTTTGCTTCAAGGCTTATACAAATAAATGCTTTTAAAAATCTTGCGGATGAAGACAAAGGCAAAGTGCTTTCCAAAGGGATTATGCAATTATCGCAGGTAAGTTTAATCTTCAGTATTATTTTGATAGGTGCTTTTTATGTTTGTATCAACGAGTACCCGGAAAGCGCAACAAAGCTTACTTCTTCTTTTTTTATTATGCTGATCATACAGCGCATTATTGTTTATCTTTTTGCAAGAAAAAGAATGGTTTTAAACAATGTTCCTGAATCTTATCTAACGAAATATTTTCTTGCGTGGCTGGTAACTACTATTGGCGTTGCTTTGTTTATTGTTTTATTTATGTGGCAATTCAACAATGGATTTAAGTGAAAAATTTTTAATGTTTGAAAACCGTTTGCTAAAAGTTTTTAAACATAAAAGCAAACAGGCAAAACGTTTACATGTTTCCTGTTACAGGGTTTATGATCATGATCTCCCTGAATTTCCTTTTGCAATAGAATTATACAAAGATAAAATTTATGTTGCCGAATATCGTCGCAGGCACAACATGGCTGATGATGAGCACAACGAATGGCTGCAGCGATCTTTTGATATCATCAGCAAAGTTTTGAGTTTGTCTGTTGAAAATATTTACAGTCGTGAACGCAAAAGGCAAAGCCATCGCGAAAAAGAACAATACGAAAAACAAAACAGCATACAGCAATTTTTTAAAGTTGAAGAAAACGGTTTACAATTTTTAATAAACCTTAGCGACTACTTAGATACAGGTTTATTTCTCGATCATCGCATAACAAGACAAATGGTTCGCGAAGAAGCAAATAACAAAAGAATATTGAATTTGTTTTGCTACACAGGTTCATTTTCTGTGTATGCTGCGAGCGGCAGCGCAGCTTCCGTTACTTCGGTTGATCTTTCAAAAACTTATTTAGATTGGGCAAAAGATAATTTTGCAATCAATCAATTTAAAGATGGCAGGAAATATAATTTCGTTCATGCTGATGTATTGCAATATTTAAAAACGCTTACACCGGATAGTTTCGATCTTGTCATTATTGATCCGCCAACTTTTAGCAACAGCAAACGCATGAAAGATTTTTTCGACGTGCAAAAAGATCACGTTGAATTAATAAACGATGCATTAAATATTTTATCAGCAAACGGCATCATTTATTTCAGCACTAACTATTCAAAATTTATTTTAGATGAAGAAAATATTCAAGCTTCATCAATAAAAAATATTACCAAACAAACTACCCCGTTTGATTTTGAAGGCAAGTTGAAAAGATTTTGCTTTAAGATGATTAAGTAATATTATATGTAAATTCAAAAGGTATCTTCACAAAATTTTTATTTATTAACATTCATTAGTTTTTACCTTCGGCGCTCTTAATTTAAAATGCAGGCACAAGATTTAATGTCTAAAATTAAAAATGAAAAAATGAAACGTTTATTAACCAGTCTATTTCTAATGATTGCGATTAGTTGCAGTGCGGTGTATGCACAAGCGCAAACCGATGCAACAACGTCCAACTACAATCAACATGAAGCTTTTGCGCCTTTGTTCTATCCATCAAACGGAAACGAATATCGCAGTGCCGGCGGGCAACCGGGGCCTGCTTATTGGCAAAATCGCGCAGATTATAAAATAACTGCAACACTTGATACCGCACAACACAGAATTACAGGCAGTGTTATTATTTCTTATAAAAACAACAGTCCTGATGAATTGAAATTTTTATGGCTGCAATTAGATCAGAATATTTATCGCCAGGACTCACGTGGTGAATCAACAACATTATTAACAGGCGGCCGATGGGCGAACCGCGAATTTACACAAGGCGATGAATTAAAATCTGTATCAATAATTTCAAATGGTGCAGCAACAAGCGCCAAATATAATGTAACGGATACCCGCATGCAGCTTTGGCTACCTAAACCACTTGCCGCAAAAACCGGTAGTATTCAAATTAAAATTGACTATGCTTTCTCTGTTCCTGAACACGGTACTGACAGGATGGGAAGATTGAACACAAAAAATGGATGGATATATTCAATTGCCCAGTGGTATCCGCGGATGTGCGTATATGATGATGTGCTTGGTTGGAACACGTTGCCGTACTTGGGTGCAGGTGAATTTTATCTTGAATATGGTGATATCGATTATACAATTACAGCACCTTCTAATTTAATAGTTGTCGGTTCAGGTGAAGTACAAAATCCAACTGAAGTGTATACATCTGCTGTTGCTGCTAAAATTGTACAGGCAAGGTCAAGCGATAAAACTGTTACAATTGTTGGTGCAAATGATTTGAGCGGCAATGCCTATCATCCAAATAAATCATCGCTCACATGGCATTTTGTATGTAAACAAACAAGAGACGTTTCATGGGCAGCATCTAAAGCATTTATTTGGGATGCGGCAAGAATAAATTTGCCAAGCGGCAAAAAAGCTTTGGCTCAATCAGTTTATCCTGTTGAAAGTGTTGGCGACAGCGCATGGAGCCGCGCTACAGAATTTACTAAAGGTTGTATTGAATTATATTCTAAAGAATGGTATGAATTTACTTATCCTGCTGCAACAAATGTTGCATGTAATGTAAATGGAATGGAATATCCCGGCATAGTATTTTGTTCATGGAAAGCGAAAAGTGAAAATTTGTGGGGCGTAACCAACCACGAGTTTGGACATAACTGGTTCCCGATGATCGTTGGTTCGAATGAAAGAAAATATCCCTGGATGGATGAAGGCTTCAACACGTTTATCAATGGTGTTGATACAAAAGTTTTTAATAACGGAGAGTTTGATAACAAGAATGACATACAGCGCATGGCTAATTATATGCTGAAGAAAGATGCTGACCCTATCATGACAATACCTGATGTTACACAACAAAACTTTTTAGGTGTGGCCGCGTACTTCAAACCAGGTGCAGGCCTTGATATTTTGCGTGAACATATTTTAGGTAAAGAAAGATTTGATTCTGCTTTCAGAACTTATATTGCGCGCTGGGCTTTCAAACATCCTACACCCTGGGATTTCTTTAGAACAATGGAAAATGTTGGCGGCGAAGATCTTTCTTATTTCTGGCGCGGCTGGTTTATGACCAATAATAAACTTGACCAGGGTATTACGGAAATAAAGTATGTGGATAATGATCCAGCCAAAGGCGCAAATATTACGGTTGTAAATAATGAGCAAATGGTATTGCCTGTTCCGATGTTAATTGAACAGGAAAATGGTAAGAAGGATTCTATAACATTACCTGCCGAAATTTGGCAACGTGGCGCATCATGGACTTTCCATTATCCTTCAACAGCAACCATATCAAAAATTACAATTGACCCTGATCATGATTATCCTGATGTTAACCCTTCAAATAATATTCTCGAAGGCAAACCACAAAAGCCAGTTCCGCAAGGCACAACTGCAAATGATGTGATCAATAAATATCTAACAGCTATTGGCGGTGTTAATAAAATTAATGATGTGAAAGATTATTCTTTCACGGCAACAGGTTCAGTACAGGGACAGGATATAAGTTTTACAAGAAAATTTAAAGTACCGGGTAAAATGCTATTGGAAATTAGTTTGCCTGCAATGAATATGACAATTCAAAAATTAGTGGTTAATGGTGATAATGTATCTATGACATCACAAGGCCAGGCAGCTACAATAAATGAGAATGATAAAAAGCGTTACCAGGAAGGCGCATATCCTTTCACAGAAGTAAATTACAGCAAAACCGGGTATACGTTGCAGTTAGCGCCAACACTTGAAAATATTGATGGAAAGGACGCATATGTTATAACAGTTACTTCGCCATCAGCAACAGTAAGCAAAAAATATTATGATGTGCAAACAGGCTTGAAATTAAGAGAAGTAATAATTGGCGACCAGGGAAATACCACATATTCTTATTCCAATTATAAAGAAGTAAGCGGTATTATGATCCCATATACAATAACTGTTTCCCAGCAGGCTGATTTTGCATTAAACGTTACAGATGCGAAAATCAACAGTGGTTTAAAGGATGAAGATTTTCAATAGATCAACAGTTATTAAAAGAAAAAAGCGTACAATGTGTACGCTTTTTTCTTTTAATCCAATACTGATAATTATTGCACTATCTTTTTGGTAAATACATCTTTATCGATTGTCAATCTTACAATGTAAGTACCATGTGCGGCATTAGTTAAGTTTAAAGGAATATTATAAGTACCTGCGGCAAGAGTTCCTTTGTTTATAGTTTGAATTACCTGGCCATTCAGTGAAACTATTTGTACAGCTACATTGCTTTGTGCATCTGTTTGTAATTGTATCGACGGATTTTTTGACGGGTTACCGAAGATATTCCAGCTGGATCTTTTGAAATCAAGCTTTACTACATTAGAATATTTATAGTTACCATCGTTATCAATTTGTTTTAGCCTGTAGTAGTTCGAACCGCTTAACATCTTAGAATCATCCATAAAACTGTATTGGCTGATCGCAGAAGTATTTCCATTTCCTGCAACAAAACCGATCGCAGAAAAATTTTTATTATCATGGCTTAGCTGAACTTCAAAACCTTTATTATTAAGCTCGCTTGCTGTTGACCAATTAAGAACCGCAGCATTGTTTTTTATGCTCCCTGTAAAACCAATTAACGTAACAGGCAAAACAGTTTCATAAGAAAAATCATCAATACCAATATATTTTGAATTAGCGCCCTTAGAACCTGCATTAGTAACATAATATCGGAATGCAACTCGTCCGGAAATATTACCGCTAATGCCCGATAAAGAAGCAGTGTATTGTGTCCATCCGGTATCAGGATAACCGCCTTGATCAAGATTAGGATTAATAGTTAAAAGAACAGTTGAAAAATCACCTGTCTCATTAACCCCGGACCCAACATTTATACTTGAGCCGTTTTTACTCAGTCGTACTTCAAGCCTGTCAGGAAACAATGAGCCGGGGTAAGTTCTTGTATAAAATGTGATTGTTGCACCATTGGAAAGACTAAGTACCGGTGAAATTAACCAGTTATTTATAGTTCCTGTTCCTGAAGAACCGCCTACACTTTGGTAGCCTGCGGCAGCATACGATGTAACATCGCCGGTGTAAGCATTAAACTGTCTCGGATCACCCTGAGACCACCCTACACCCGAACCGGTAGAATGATTAATAGATACCCAATTGACTGGAACTACATTATCAAACCCTTCTGACAATGTTGTTGCTTGCGCAAATATTTTATTCGCAAGGCCATTCAGAATGAGGAAGAATAAAGTAAACAGGAGAGCATAACTAAATATCTTTTTCATAAATAGAGGTTGGATTTAATTAATAATATTGGATTAATGCATAAAAATACAACGATTTATATAGATATTAACTGATTAACCTGATTAGGCTATAAGTGTACACAAATTTTTAAATTTCACTTATTCAAAATATGGTTATCTGACAAAAAGCATTTTTTACGAAAATTTTGAGTGAGCATCTAAAAACTGGCCTGTATTATGTAAGTAACACGCATTGTCCCCAAAAATCCACTTTTGTCTAATTTGGATATGCTAAAAACTAAATATTGATTTTTATGTAAACCATTATCCCCAATTTTACATCGTTGTTAATAAGAAGTGCTCAAAGTCCAATTATCCTACAAAACCAAACGAAACAATTGCCCCCGTTGAGAAATTAAACGGTATTGTTTCAAAAAAAAGCTCCCGCAAATTGCGGGACTTTTTTTTATATATACTTCAACCTAACTTCATTACATGCGTAATAAGCTTTCGATCCCTGCAAATTATGTCAGCATAAAAAATAAAACAATAAATACAGCAGAGTTATTAATTCAAAATGGAAAAATTTTTTCTATAAAAATTATTTCGCAAAATGAAACATCTTCTCTTCCGTACATCTTACCAGGTTTTATTGATAGCCATGTGCATATTGAAAGCAGTATGGTAGTGCCCTCAGAATTTGCACGGCTCGCAGTTGTACATGGCACAGTTGCTACAGTTAGCGATCCGCATGAAATAGCAAACGTTTGCGGAATTAAAGGTGTAGAGTTTATGATTGAAAATAGCAAGCGTGTAAATTTCAAGTTTTATTTTGGCGCACCAAGCTGTGTGCCCGCAACTAATTTTGAAACCACCGGGGCAACATTAAATGCTGAAAACGTTTTGCATCTTTTACAGAAACCCGAGATACATTATTTAAGTGAGATGATGAATTTTCCCGGCGTGTTAAAGAAGGATGAAGAGGTAATGAAAAAAATTGAAGCAGCAAAAAAATTAAACAAACCTGTGGATGGACATGCACCGGGATTGCGTGGCGAAGAGGCAAAAAAATATATTGAAGCCGGCATTTTGACAGATCATGAATGTTTTACAAAAGAAGAAGCGCTGGATAAATTGAGATACGAAATGAAAATAATTATTCGCGAAGGAAGTGCAGCGAAAAATTTTGAAGCATTGGTTGATTTACTGAATGATTATCCTGATAAAATTATGTTTTGCAGTGATGATAAACATCCTGATAGTTTGGTTGAAGGACATATTAATAAATTATGTGAACGTGCAGTTGCAAAAGGCATTGATGTTTTTAAAGTATTGCAAGCGGCTTGCATTAATCCTGTTCATCATTATAAATTAAATGTGGGCTTATTAAACGAAGGCGATGCTGCTGATTTCGTTCTTGTAAATGATCTTAAAGAATTTAAAGTTTATCAAACTTTTATTAATGGAAAACTGGTTGCCGAAAATGGAAAATCATTAATTAAATCAGTTCATATTGAACCAATCAACAATTTTTCAGCAAAAGAAATTAGTGAAAATAATTTAAAAGTTTTTACCAATTCAGTTACTTTAATAAATAACAAGCTTCCTGTTATTGAAGCATTGGATGGTCAACTGATCACCAATAAAATGTATGTTCATCCACTAATTAGAAAAAAAGAAATAATAAGCGATATTGAAAATGATATTTTAAAGATAGTTGTTGTTAACCGGTATAAAACAGCACCTGTAGCAAAAGCTTTTATTAAAAATTTAGGGTTTAAGAAAGGTGCGATTGCTTCTTCAGTTGCACACGACAGCCATAACATTGTTGCTGCAGGTTGTGATGATAAATCAATTGCAAAAGCAATCAATCTTATAATACAATACAAGGGCGGTATAAGTTGTGTTGATGAAAAAAGCGAAAAAATTGTTACCCTGCCCGTTGCGGGATTAATGAGTGATGAAGACGGTTATAAAATTGCAAATGCTTACAGTGAAATTGATAAAATGGCTAAATCGTTTGGCTCACGTTTATCTGCACCGTTTATGACGTTAAGCTTTATGGCACTTCTTGTAATTCCACATATTAAACTAAGTGATAAAGGATTGTTTGACGGCGATAGCTTTTTATTTATTTAAACTCACAGTATCAGTTACTGCATCAGCACTCATTATAGATAAAGCAAGGCTATCTGTTCCTTTTGGCAAACGATATTTTATCTTGAAATTATGCACTGTGCCCGGCTTCATAACATCGGGCATTACGTCTTCATGTTCTTCTACACGAATACCATTTTTATAACACAACATTTTCACCCTTGCATTTTTGTAAGCGGCCACTGTTGCAGTGTTCACAATTTTTCCTTTAACAACGGTTGCGCCAAATAAATTTTTTTTGCCGTTTGATGAAATCTTTAAAAACTGTTCAGGATGCCCGCTTTCTCTTTGAGCAAGGCTTTCTTTATTTTCCTGGTAAGTTTTGGTATCAAACTTTTCTTTACAAGAAATAAAACAGGAAAAAAATAAAACGATAAACAAAAATTTCATAAAGTGATATCAAATAATTAACGATATACAATATAATTTATTTTGATCATGCCTCCTGCCCTATCCAAACAGCGCCACCAATACTGCTGCGCCAAGCACCGGTTACAGATGCCATCACTGTATTTTCTTCGCGCCATCTTAATATGCCAAGCAAAGCCATTATCAAAGCTTCCTTATATAAAATAATATTGGTTTCCGGAATTATAACGCTAACTTTTAAAGATGCAATATTCTCTTGAATTTTTTTAACAAGAAAACTATTCAATGCGCCGCCGCCTGTTATAAACAATTTAAATTCTTCTTTCGGTTCGGTATTGCTTAGCAGGTATTGAAGGGATTGCTGAATTTGAAAAGCGATATGCGCCGTATACGTTCTTAATGCATCTGCTGTATCAATATTAGATGATTCGATCAAAGGATAAACAACATCAGTTCCAAAATTATTTGATAATGCTTTTGGCGGTAAAGATTTATAATATTCTAACGCATTTAATTGATCGAACAAGAATGATACAACTTTACCGCTCGCTGCCAAGTTTCCATCTTCATCAAAATCTTTTCCTGCGTTTTTTGCAAGCATATTTAAAACACGGTTTGCAGGACAAATGTCAAATGCAATAAAATTGTTTTCCTGTTGATGAGAAATGTTTGCAATGCCACCAAGGTTCAAATAAAAATCAGGGCCGGGAAACAACAACTTCTCTCCTAATGGAACAATTGGCGCACCTTGCCCACCTAAGGCAACATCCATTATTCTCAAATCACTCACCACATTAATGCCGGTGTGTGCAGCCAATGTTGCGCCGCATCCTAACTGCGTTGTAACACCACTTTGCGCTTCATGAAAAACTGTATGCCCGTGCGAAGCAATTAGCTGCACCTGATGATGAAGTTTATATTCATCAATAAAACGATTTACATTTTCAGCAAGAAATTTTCCATAAGCTGCATGCAATAAAAAATATTCATGCGCAGAAAGATCTTTGGCATTTGCCAATTTTTCTTTCCAATCATTGTTATATACGTAGCAATCTGCTGCTCTGATTTCATAACTCCATGTGCCCCCACTTTCTTCCAGTTCCGCAAACACAATATCTAATCCATCTAAGGAAGAACCACTCATTAAACCAATTGCTCTGTATGTCATTATTCTTTATTCTTTGTATCCATCAAAATTGTTACGGGGCCGTCATTTAATAATCGAACTTTCATATCAGAACCAAATATCCCTGTTTGAATTTTTTTACCTGTATCCTTTTCAAGCTGTGCAATCATTTGTTCATACATCGGGATTGCGGTATTTGGCTTACTCGCTTTAATGTATGAAGGACGATTACCTTTCTTTGTTGAAGCATACAAAGTAAACTGGCTTATTAATAATATTTCTCCATCAATATCTTTTACGCTTATATTCATTACACCGATATCATCATTAAAAATTCTAAGATTAACTATTTTACTGCTTAACCATTCTATATCTTCAATTGTATCTGCATCTTCAATTCCTAAAAGAACCATTAAACCATTTTTTATTTCTCCAATCATTTTTTCATCAACTGTTACAGAAGCTTCAGAAACGCGTTGAATAACTGCTCTCATGTATTAATATTTTATTAGCGTTTAAAGATATATGTTGATTGTTTCATTGCAATAGATTGATAATATTGTAAAGCAAATTTTTTAAACATGAGTACATCGCAGTTAAATCGTTCATTAGGTTTACGATTAGTTGTAGTGATCGTTATTGGAAATATTATTGGCTCTGGCGTGTATAAAAAGGTTGCACCGATGACGGATGCATTGCATTCATCAGGATGGATCTTAATATGCTGGGTGCTTGCAGGAATTATTAGTTTGTTCGGTGCTTTGTGCAATGCGGAAGTTGCAGGATTATTGGCTGATACAGGCGGCGAGTATATTTATTATCAAAAAATATACAATAAGTTTTTTGCTTTTTTATTTGGATGGAGCTTATTCGCTGTTATACAAACCGCAGCTATTTCTGCATTGGCTTATGTATTTGCAGAATCATTAAACAGCATTATTCATTTGCCTGAAATTTTACCATCGTTAACAAGCATAAATATTTTTGGCGCATTTTATCCATTCGCTGATCTGAATGTAAAACTCATCGCCATTATTCTGATTATTATTCTTACATGGATAAATACAAAAGGTATTAAAACCGGTGCCGGTGTAAGCATGACGATTTTATTGTTAGTTTTTGGAAGCATATTTACAATTATTGCTTTTGGTTTAACAAGCAACGCCGCTGATCTAAGCAGAATACAATTATCAACAGATAACAATTCTTCAGTTACAGTTAGTACAGTTTTCACTGCAATGCTTGCAGCATTTTGGGCATACCAGGGTTGGGCTTCTGTTGGCTATGTTGGAGGTGAAATAAAAGATGCAAAACGCAATCTTCCCAAAGGAATTGTTATTGGCATATTTGTCATCATCGTTTTATATCTTTTGGTGAATACAACTTATCTTTCTTTATTGTCTGTTCCGCAGTTAGAAGATATTTTTAAAGCAGGCAATAAGATCGCTGCAATTGAAGCGGTAAGAAGTTTTTGGGGAAACGGTGGCGCACTATTCATTTCAATTTTAATACTCATTACAACCTTAGGTTGCTGCAATGCAACAATATTAGCAAGTTGCCGGCCATATTTTGCAATGGCAAAAGAAGGTTTGTTTTTTAAGAAAGTAGCAAAACTGAATGACAAGCAAGCACCGGCAAATTCTTTATTATATCAATGTGTGTGGGCTTGCGTATTAGTGTTGTCAGGAACATTTGATCAGCTTACTGATATGATAATTTTTGCCGTGTTTATTTATTATGGCGCAACAACATTAGGCGTATTCATTCTTCGTAAAAAAATGCCTGATGCGCCACGACCTTATAAAGTTTGGGGTTACCCAATCGTTCCTGCGATTGTTGTAATTTTTTGCGTGATATTAATTATAAATACTGTATTCAGTCGTCCGCGTGAAGCTGCAATTGGTGCTGCGCTTATGTTTACAGGCGTACCGATGTATTTCTGGTTTTCAAGAAAGAAAAAAGCCTGATCATTCCGTTCTCAAACTCTTTACAGGATTTGCAATCGCTGCTTTTATCGCCTGGAAACTTATCGTTATTAAAGCAATTAAAACCACCGCAATACCTGCAATTGCGAAAACCCAAAGACCGATATTGATACGATAAGCAAAATCCTGCAGCCAGTTGTGCATTGCCCACCATGTAACAGGGATTGAAATCAAAAATGCAATAGCAACGAGTATTAAAAATTCTTTTGACACTAATAACAATACATTTTGAACTGACGCGCCTAACACTTTTCTTATTCCGATCTCTTTTGTGCGTTGCTCTATTACAAATGCTGAAAGACCAAATAAACCAAGGCCTGCAATGATGATTGCCAGTGCTGCGAATGCAGAAAATATTTGCTGTGTGCGTTGTTCACTTGAATACAACTTTGCAAATTGTTCATCCAAAAAATTATACTCAAGCGGGCCTGCAGGATTAAATGCATTCCACTGCTTTTTTAAATCATTTAAAAATCCGGATACATCATGTGCTTTAATCTTAATGATTAATCCGCCATAATTATTTGCAAGTAACATCATCATTGGTGCAATTTCCTGTTTCACAGAAACATAATTAAAATCAGCAACCACACCAATTACTTTTAACTCTTGCTGGCCAGACCGTATAATTGTTTTACCAACAGGATTTGTTCCGCTCCAGCCCAATTGTTTTACAGCAGCTTCATTAATTATTACACCTGAAGAATCCGTAGGATAATCTTTCGAAAAATTTCTTCCTTTAACAATCTGCATTCCTAATGTGCGGATGTAATCATAGTCAATATGATAAATGTTGCCGTGGATTTCTGCTGCACTTTCATTAGCCGTTTCATTTTTTGGATAGATCTCTGTTCCATCCATCATAACGCCGCCGGGAACATATCTTGAAATACTCGCTGAAACAACGCGGCTATCTTTCAATATCTCGTGTTCAAATGCATCCTGGTCTTTACCTAATAATCTTGCATCTGGTAAATACAAAACCTGGTTCTTATCATAACCCAACTTTTTATTCTGCATGTAATGCAATTGCTGGTACACAATAATTGTAGCGATAATTAAGGCAGTTGAAACAAAGAACTGGAATACAATTAAACTACTGCGTAAAGGAGTTCTTTGTGAACCCTGAGATGATGAACCTTTTAAAACTTTTATGGTATTGAATGATGATAAAAAGAAGGCGGGATAAATGCCCGCGAATATTCCTGCAAGCATGCTTATACCAAGCATTGTTAGTATAGAAGGCAGTTTTAAAAAATAAGTGAAGCTGATATTTTTATTTGCGATTTGATTGAAGTAAGGCAGCGATATAAATATTAATAGATAAGCACATAACATTGCAAAGAAAGTAAGCAAAACAGATTCTGAAATAAACTGGAATATCAATTGCTTTTTTACAGAACCCATTACTTTACGAATGCCAACTTCTCTTGCACGCTTTACACCCCGTGTTGTTGAAAGGTTTGTGAAGTTTACGCAAGCCAACAACAATATAAATATTGCAAGTGCTGAAAAAATATAAACATATTGTATATCTCCGTTTGGTTCTAATTCATATTTGGTGTTTGAATAAAGATGAATATCTGTAAGCGGCTGAAGCGTAAAAACAAATGTATTCACCGATTTTTGCGCTTCCGCTAAACTTATTCCCATATCATGTTGTACTTCAGGTACCACATATTTTGCAACCAGTTGCGGGAATTTTGCCTGCAGTTTTTTGGGGTCTGCGTTTTCATTTAAAACAAGATAAGTGTATTCACCAAGATTACTCCATGTTGGATTTGTTACATGCCATGTCGCCATGCTTATAAACGCATCAAAATGAAAGTGAGAATCATCAGGCACTTTATCAAAAACACCTGTTACTTTATAGATCGCATCGTGCGTTCCTATCACCAATGATTTGCCAATAGCTTCCTCATCTCCAAAATATTTTTTTGCAAACGCTTTTGAGATAACAACACTATTGGGTTGTACTAATGCGTCTTTATTATTTCCTTCGAGTAAAGGAATAGAGAACAGCTGCAGGAAATTAGAATCGGCAAATGCAAGATGTTGTTCTTTAAATTGTTTATCGCCA
Source organism: Parafilimonas sp. (assembly GCA_019247895.1). Classification (GTDB taxonomy): domain Bacteria; phylum Bacteroidota; class Bacteroidia; order Chitinophagales; family Chitinophagaceae; genus Parafilimonas. The sequence goes on from JAFBAF010000219.1 coordinate 13,110, forward strand.
CACTTTACAAAATCACTTGCCGGTGAAATTTTTGTTGACGCTTTTATTTCGGGAAAAGCTTTTTGCATGCCTTCACCAACTGCATAATCCACCATTGGATAGGTAACTACATCGCCGTTTCCTGTTACCGATAAATTAACACGGTAAATATTTTTGGCATCTGCAGGATATTTGTCATAATTCAATTCATTATAAACGTATACTGCTATCAACATAAAACAAGTAAGGCCAATAGCAAGGCCAATAACGTTGATAAAAGAAAAAACTTTGTTCTTCTTGAAATTTCTAAATGCGGTTTTGAAATAATTTTTAAACACGATATTAGTTTTTTTAAGTTGTACGTTTATAAGTTATAAGTGCAAAACATTCAGCGCTTTTTCATTATCAAATTTTCAAATTGCCGAATTATCAAATTAAGTTATTCCGTTCTTAAACTCCTCACGGGATTTGACAAAGCTGCTTTTATTGCCTGTGCGCTGATTGTTATTACAGCAATCAATAGAGACAAGCAACCTGCAACTGCAAACACCCACCATGTTATATTAATCCGATACGCATAATCCTCCAACCATAAATTCATTATAAACCAACCGGCGGGAATTGCCAGCAGGAATGAGATTAAAATCAATTTTAAAAAATCAAACGAAAGCAGAACCAAAATGCTTTGTACAGAAGCGCCTAATACTTTTCGAATACCGATTTCTTTGGTGCGTTGCAACACATTGTAAGCAGATAAACCAAGCAATCCAAAACATGCAATTAAAATGGCAAGAAATGCAAATACGCCAAACACTTTTCCAAACAAAAGATCTGCCTTGTATTGTTCGCCAAAAGATTCATCTAAAAAGAAATAATCGAACGGATCTTTAGGAAAATAATTATTCCATAAAGACTTTAAAGAAGCAATTGTGTTTTGTGCATTTGATGCATTGACCTTTACAGAATAAAAATTTGAATTGCTTGGCCGCAGCCGTATTACCATTGGATCAATAATTTTTTGCAAGCCTAATTGATGAAAGTTTGCAGTAACACCAATAATAGTGAGTGTGTCATCACCTCCGTTAACTACTTTTTGATTAACCGCACTGGCTGCATCTTTAAATCCTAATAGTTTTACCGCATTCTCATTAAATATTACTGCCTTTTTATCTGTTCCGAATTGCTCGGAAAAATTACGGCCGGCAAGCAATTGGATTTTATATGAAGGAATAAAATCGTAATCAACACCAAGATTATATAATGTAACAGAAGTTGATTGCTGATCGCCGTATTTTTTCCAACTGTTCGTCCAATAAATCTCATCGCCGGGAACGCTGGTTGATGTTGAAATGCTTTTTACATCCGGTTGACGAAGCACCGCAGTTTTGAAAGGCTGATAAATATTTTGATACAAAGAATCATCAATCGTTTGCGGCCCTTTTAAAACTAAAGTTTGATTTATATCGGCGCCGATGCTTTGATTGCGCATATAATTTAACTGCTGGTAAACGATGATTGTTCCCGCAATCAAAACAACAGAAGTTACAAATTGGGCAACGATCAAACTTTTGCGTAACAGCAAGCCGCTGGCGGTATTTTTAAATGCTCCTTTCAAAACAAGTACGGGCTTAAATCCTGATAAAACAAATGCCGGATATAAACCTGAAAGCACTGTACCGGCAATAAATAGTCCAAGAAATATTAACCAATAATCACCGGTTAGCGCAACACCTGTGTAATTATCTCTGCCCGTAAAAAAGTCGAACGGATGAAGCAGCATAAAAAAGATGATCAATGAAATAATAAGTGAAACAAAATTCAGCACGAAACTTTCGGTTAAAAACTGCCGTATCAATGATGCACGCAGTGCACCTAATACTTTACGAACGCCAACTTCTTTTGCACGTTCCACTGATCTTGCAGTTGCAAGATTGATATAATTGATCCAGGCAATGCAAATAATGAAAATAGCGATCAGGAATAAAAATGAAACGGCTTGTCCGTTGCCGTTCACCTCTGCTTCCTGGTTGTAATTTGAATACAAATGAATATCGCTCATCGGTATAAGATGTAATTCATCATGATTGCGATTGGTTTTTTGCCAATCCCTGCTGTTAATATACTTATTGCAAAACGCAGGTAACTTTGCCTCGAGCTGCTGATAATGTATTCCTGGTTTCAATTGAATGTAAGTGTAGAAATCGTACCAGCCCCACTGCGTTTCGCTGGCATTAGATGTATCGCCTTCCGCTTTTAATTCTGCACCCAATGTTGCATAAGATACAAGATAGTTTATGATGAGATGTGAATTCGATGGAAAGTCTTTATATATACCGGTTATCTCAAAAGGCTGAACATGCGAGCCGTTTCTGTTTACCAACGTTTTACCAAGCGCATCTCCGTTTTCAAAATATTTTTTTGCTGTTGTTTCTGATAAGATGATTTTATCAGGGCCATTTAGTGCAGTATGCGGATTTCCTTTTATAAAATGCAATCCAAATATGTCAACGCTTGAAGGATCGGCATAATAACCTTTGTTCTCTGAAAATTTTTTGTTTTGATTTTCATTTGACAGCAACAAATTATCATCAATCAAACGGCAATAATTTTCTACTTCAGGAAAATCTTTTTTCATGGCTGGGCCAATAGCAGGATATGATGTTGCCGATTTATATGCAAGCACACCTTTTTGATAACTATCCAATCTTACACGAACAATTTGGTTTGCACCAGGCTCAAATTTGTCGTAACTTTTTTCATAAGACACATAATGAAAAATGAGCAGGCAACAACTCATGCCAATTGTAAGTCCTGCAATATTCAGCAAAGAATAGCCTTTGCGTTTTAATATATTGCGAAATGCAAGTTTTAAAGAATTAGTCATAGAATCCCTTTGTAAGCCCATCTTAAATCCTTCTCTAAGAGAAAGACTTGTTAGAGCTTGATTAAATAATATTGCATATATATTCAGCGTCTCTAAAGCCCTTTCTTTTGGAAAGGACTTGGGATAGGCTGTTCTACTCTGTTCGCAAACTCTTCACGGGGTTTGCCAATGCTGCTTTCATTGCCTGCAAACTCACAGTGAGCAAAGCAATCACTATTGCTACAATACCTGCTACAATAAATATCCAATAGCTTATACTTACACGATAAGCAAACCCTTGCAGCCATTGATGCATCATCCACCAGGCAAGAGGAAATGCAATTACAGAAGCGATTAACACCAACTTTGCAAAATCTTTCGACAGCATTGTTACAATTCCGCTAACACTTGCACCTAAAACTTTACGTACACCAATTTCTTTTGTGCGTTGTTCGGCGGCATATGTTACTAATCCAAACAAACCCAAACAACCAATAAAAATGGCAAACACCGCGAATGTTATAAACAGTTTCCCGGTTTGTTGTTCTGAAGTATAGATGTTATTAAAGTCAGCATCCATGAATGTGTAATTGAAGGGTTGGCCGGATGTAATGCCGTTCCACTTTGCCTGTATGCTGTTGATAACTGAAGGAATATTTTTTGCATTTATACGCACTGCAATTGCACCCCAGTTTTCACCCTCTTGTATAATTAGAGGGCCAACGTTTTTATGCATGGAGCTAAAGTTGAAATCTTTCACTACACCAACTATGTGATATGCAATAGAGCCATTAATAGAGCCATTAAAATTGGGACGGTATAAAACTTCTTTTAACGGATCTTTTAATCCGAGCACTTTAACCGCAGCTTCATTAATAATTACACCAACAGAATCTGTCGGAAAATCCTTTGAGAAGTTTCTTCCTTGCGCCATTTGCATACCGAGTGTTGGAACATAATTCTCATCAACATAAAAATTAGTAAGCACTACTGCTTTTGCCGGATCCATTGTTGCGTCACGAAACCAACCTTCATTATCAAAATCGGGAGATGTTGGCAAATCCCCGCTAATAGTTGCATTGCTTATGCCGGGAATATTTAATAATTCATTTCTGAATGTATGTATTTGCTTATCGAGATACCATGCATTATGCAATACAAATACCTGGTCCCTATCGTAACCAATTTTTTTGCTGCGTATGTAATCAAGCTGGTTATAAATTACGATCGTTCCAATAATTAATATGATGGAAATAGTAAATTGAAAAACTACAAGTCCGCTGCGCAGCCAACTGCTTTTAAATCCTTTTGCAATCTTTCCTTTTAAAACATCTATCGGCTTAAATGCAGATAAGTAAAATGCGGGATAACTTCCTGCAACACACCCAACTACAAGTACCAATCCTATCATAACCGGAAAAAACCATGTTGAAAATAATGTGGCAACGCTCATTTCTTTTTGAGCTAACTGATTAAACAGCGGAAGCAACAATGCCGCAATACCAATTGCAAGTATCAACGAAAAAAAACTTAATAAAACAGACTCGGTTAAAAATTGTGTGATAAGATGTGTACGCAATGAACCTGCAACTTTTCTTATACCAACTTCTTTTGCGCGGTTAGCAGAACGTGCCGTTGAAAGATTCATAAAGTTTACACATGCGATCAATAAAATAAAAACTGCGATCACTGAAAATATATACACATAAGTAATATCTCTGTTGGCTTCAATTTCATAAGATTTATTCGAATTCAAATGAATATCAGTAAGTGGCATCGCGTTATAAATAAAGTGTCCGCCTTTTTGTGTTAGATCTTTTAATGAAGCATGTAACTGCGCTTCTAATTCTTTACCTAAATAATTATTGACAGTTGCATCAACATCCTTTTGCAATTTTTCTTGTGTAACACCCGGGCGAACCATTACATAATTAAACGTGTTATTGCTGAGCCATGAATCATTTACGTTTCCTATTTTAGGTCTAATGAAATGAAAATGAAAATGCGATTGTTTTGGAATATCTTTTATAACACCTGTTATTTTACAATAATTAGTATTATCAACAACTAAAGTTTTACCTAAAACATCTGTACTGTTGAAATATTTTTTTGCAGTAGTTTCATCAATAACAATTGAATTAGGTTCTTTTAAAGCAGTTTCAGGATTGCCATGAATCATCGGCACTGTAAACACTTTAAAAAAAGTAGAATCTGCAAATGCAGCCCTATGGTCCTGAACATTTTGGTTATCCTTTTTTACCAGGATATCAGACTGGTTATTTATTCTTACTGCTTCTTCAATGTCCGGGAAATCTCTTTTTAAAGTAGGCGCTAAAGGATCTGGGGCAACTGCAAAAATTGCTGAAGTATTATTAAAATAAATGTCTGCATCCAAACGATAAATGCGGTCTGCATTTTTATTCCATTTATCATAACTTAATTCATCAACAACATATAAAACTATTAGCAAACAAACGGCAAGGCCAGTTGCTAATCCAACAATATTGATTGCAGAAAATGCTTTGTTTTTCCACAAATTGCGCAACGCAACTTTAAAATAATTTTTAAGCATCAGAAAAGATTTAAGTTTTGTGTTTGAAGTTTTACTTCAAACCTGACGTTTGTCATCTCATAAATGTTACTCCGTTCGTAAACTCTTTACCGGATTAGCCATTGCTGCTTTTATTGATTGCACACAAACTGTTATCAAAGCAATCAATACTGCGATTAAACCAGTTAGTAAAAGCATCCACCATTGTATATTGATGCGATACGCAAAATCCTGCAGCCATTTATTCATTGCAAACCATGTAATTGGAATAGCGATGATTACTGCGATGGCAACCATCTGCATAAAACTTTTTCCAAGCATTATGGTTATAGAGCTTATTGAAGCACCCAACACTTTTCTTATACCAATTTCTTTTACGCGCTGTGTTGTTGTAAAAATGACAAGGCCAAGCAAGCCTAAACAAGCTATAATAAAAGCTAAAGCTGTGAACACAAAAGACAATTGCTCCTGCTTTTGTTCTGCAGCATATTGTTTCGAAAAATTTTCATCAAGAAAATTAAAATCAGCAGTATTGTTTGCATCAAATTGTGCGTAGGTATTTTTTAAATAAGCTAATGCAGCTGCGATTTTTCCCTTAGCAAGTTTTACATATAAATTATCCTGTTCATTTACGGCCGGTGGCATCATTATTACCATTGGTTCAATCTTATGTTGTAATGATGCCACATGAAAATCTTTTACAACACCAATAATTGTTTTGTGGCTCGTCTCTGCAAACTGGTTTACCTGGTATTGCACTTTTTTACCAATCGCATTGGTGTATCCGAGTTCTTTCATCAATGTCTCATTAATAAGAATGGCGCCGTCTTTATCGGTTTGCATATTTTTTGAAAAATTTCTGCCTTGCAGTAAATGCACATCCATTGTTTTAAAAAAATCTTCATCAACAAATAATTGTTTTGCCATTTGTGATGATTGTGACATCCAACCATTTTTTTCGAATGTAAAATCATGTCCGCCTAAATCATTATTGCCAATAGGATTTCCGGCAACAGCAACATCTTCAATTAAAGGGCTTTGCAGCAAAGCATTTTTTAGTTCAGGAATTTCGCCACGCACTTTCATATTATCAATGTGAAAAGTGAGTACCTGCGCTTTATTAAAACCAAGGTCTTTATTATTTACATACTGCATTTGTTTGTAAATAATAAATGAACCGCTGATGAGAAATACAGCAATGACAAACTGGAAAACAACAAGCGATTTGCGCAGTAAAACATTTGTTTGCATGTTTCCCAACTGGCCCTTCAGAGAGGGTATTGTTTTAAAACGGGAGAGAAATAATGCGGGATAACTGCCGCTGATAACACCTGTAAACAGCGCAAACAAAATAATAAAACTAATTGTATTGAACGCTCCAAAACGCCAGATGTCTAAATTTTTTCCGGATAGTTGATTGAAAAAAGGCAAACTTAATTTTACAAGCACAAAGGCAATAGCAGCCGCAATAAAAGTGATTAATAAAGCTTCTGATATAAATAATCCAACAAGGTTATTGCGCGTTGAACCTATCACTTTTCTTATACCGATTTCTCTTACGCGAATGGTTGAGCGTGCAGTAGACAAATTCATGTAATTGATCAATGCAATCATTAAGATCAACACCGCAATTGCAATAAACATATATACACGGCTAATGCTGCTGTTTGTACTTAATTCGTAATCTAAATTTGAATGCAGATGAATAGAAGTGAGCGGCTGTAACTCTATACGGTAGTTAGTAACACCCATTTCTTTTGCAATTGTTTTTGTTCCGAAAGCATTTAATTTTTTTTCAAATGCATTTACATCCGTTCCCTTTTTTAGGAGAATATAATTGTAGAGATAAAAATTTTTCCATGTGTTCTGATCATCCGGAATAGCATACATTGAACGAATGCCGCTGAATTGCAAATGAGAATTTTGAGGCATATCTTTTATAACACCCGTTATTTTGTTTGGCGAGTTGTTATCAAAATATACTGTTTGATTTACTGCAGTTGATGCATCACCAAAAATTTTCTTTGCTAAGCTTTCTGTTATAACAATAGATTGCGGTTGTGCTAAAGCAGTTGATGCGTGTCCATATAAAAATGTATAATCAAATATTTTAAAAAATGAATTATCAGCAAAACAAATGTCGTTTTGCTTAATGGTTTTGTTACCGAATTTTATTACACCGCCACCTTCTAAATCGATTCGTGCAGTTTGTTCTACTTCGCTAAAATTTACAGGTAATGCAGGCGATAATGGCGGCGGTGTTAAAGGAAAATTGAAATTTCCTCCATTCCAGTTTGCATGTTCTGCAACTCTGTAAATTCTGTTTGAATTAGCAAATGAACGATCGTAACTTAATTCGTCAGCAACATACAAGGCTATCAACCAGAATGCTGCTAACCCAATTGCAATACCGGCAATATTTATCGCCGCATAAACTTTATTTCTCTTTAAATTTCTCCAGGCTGTTTTAAAATAGTTACGAAACATAAAAGGCCTCTCCTAAATCCTCTCCAAAAGAGAGGACTTTTTAGAAACGTGAATAATTTAATATTGCTTATATTTTCAGCAACTTTCCAGTTGTTTACTCCGTTCGCAAACTCTTTACAGGATTTGCAATTGCTGCTCTTATTGCCTGGAAACTTACAGTTATCAAAGCGATTAATATTACCATTATTGCTGCTGATGCAAACAGCCACCAACTAACCGTTATGCGATAAGGGTAATTCTCCAGCCATTTATTTCCTACGATGTATGCTGCAGGGATTGCAATAATTAATGCAATAGCAACGAGTTTTAAAAAGTCCCTGGAAAGAATCGTTACGACACCTTGCACAGATGCACCTAACACTTTTCTTATGCCAATTTCTTTTGTTCGTTTTTCAGCTGATAAAACAGACAACCCAAATAACCCGATGCATGAAATAAAGATTGTAAGAATTGCGCCGAACATCATAATCTGCTTCCATTTAGACTCTGCTTCGTAGCTTTTTCTATTTTCTTCATTCATAAAAACATAACTGTACGGGCTAAGTGGAAACAACTGTTTAAATGTGCTTTGAACAGTTTTTAATGCTGATGCTGCTGTATTTGGTTTTATTTTTATAAACACTTGTCCATAGTTGTTATCCTTCTTCATTGTAAATACCTGCGGACCTATTTTTTGGTTTAGCGGTTGATAGTGGTAATCTTTAACTACACCGATTACATTATATTTTTCATTTTTATACCAAAAGTTTATACTCTGCCCAACCGCGTTCTTCCAGCCTGCCTGTTTTACGAATGATTCGTTCACCAAAACAGAGCTTGAAGAATCTGAAGGAAAAGCAGGAGAAAAATTTCTTCCCTTTATTAATGGAATCTTTAATGTTGACAAATAATTTTCATCTATTGTTTCATAATCAAACTGTATTGTAGAATCGTTACTCAATCTTGCAATTGTACCCCATTGGCCACCGTTGCGTGGTGCAACACTTATAATATTAGGATCTTTCAACAACTCATTTTTAAAAAGCCATGCTTCCTCATGCGTTTTAAAATCTTTATTAACGCGAATAATATTTGTATCATCGTAACCTAATTTCTCAGTAGTTAAAAAATTAAACTGTTTGTAAATAGTGAACGTTGCGATGATCAAAAATGAAGCAAGTGCAAACTGCAATACAACAAGTGACTTTTGTAAATAACTCTTTCCTGCAAGATTAAAACGGCTATACAAAGTTTGCACCGGGTTATATCCTGACAACACAAGAGCAGGATAAAAACCTGCGAGCAAAGCTGTAAGAATAAACAATAAAATATAACCGGCAATAAGCTTCACATCAAACAAATAAGAAAGTGCCAATGATTTGTTTGAAAGATTATTAAATACGGGCAATATAAGTTCAACCAATCCTATTGCTAATACAAATGCAATTATGCAAAGCAAAAAAGATTCGCCTAAAAATTGTATAATGAGTTGTCTTCTGTCGCCACCAACAACCTTTCTTATACCAATTTCTTTTGCACGTTTTACAGAACGTGCAACAGTAAGGTTCACAAAATTGATACATGCAATCAGTAATATAAATAAAGCAATTCCCGAAAGTATATATGAATACATTGGATTGCTTGCATCGGAAAGACCATTTTGTGCAGGCAATTCTGTGCTCATATGCATATCAAGAAACGGTTGTAATAAATAAATGCTTTTCCAGTTATCTACGTCGTCGCCAAACTTTGCTCTTGCAGAAGCAAAAGCTTCTTTTGAATTTTCATTATAAAACTTATTCATCTTTGATTCAACAGCCTGTATGTTTGCATTGGGGCTGAACACAACAAATGTGTTGAGAAAAAAGTTGAACCAGTTCTCACTGTTGTTTGCATCTTCCTTTGATTCTTTTATTGGCAAAAGCATCTCAAATTTTATAGAAGAATTTTGCGGGCATTTTTTAGCAACTGCAGTTACTTTATGCGGAACAAAAACGCTGTCATCCTGTAACATGATTATTTTACCAACTGCATCAGTTGTTCCGAATTGTTTTTTTGCTTCGTCCTCCGAAATCACAACTGAAGATGGATCTTGCAAACAGGTATGCCGGTTCCCACTTCTTAAAGGGAAAGAAAATACATCGAAAAAGGTCGAATCAACATACAATAAATCCTGGCTTTTTACTTCAGTGCCCGTTTTAATATTTTCGGTTCCACTTTGCACACGCACAAACGCTTTTATATCGGGAACATTTTGCGCAAAGCGCGGTCCTTGCAAATAACCGGTGTTAGGATCCTTTCTTCCTTTCACTCCATTTTTATCAATGGCCTGCGTTGTTATGCGATAAATATTATTTACATTTTTATGAAAGCGATCGTAACTCACTTCATCCTTAACATACAATAAAATAAGCATGGCGCAGGCAAGGCCAATGCTTAATCCCGCGATATTGATGAAAGAATAAATTTTATTTCTTAAAAGATTGCGTAACGCAATTTTGAAATAGTTTTTGAACATTGTATGAGTCAAAATTTAAAAGTTAGAAGTCAAAAATTGAGTGTCAAATTTTGAAATTTGATTTTTGACTTTTTAATTTCTATTCCGTTCTTAAACTCTTTGCGGGGTTTGCAATAGCGGCTTTAATCGATTGATAACTTACAGTGATCAATGCAATGGCGATTGATAAAAGTCCTGCAAGCGCAAATACCCACCATTCAATAGAAATGTGATATGAATAATCTTTGAGCCAGCTGCTCATTGCCCACCATGCAATAGGAGAAGCGATAATCAATGAAACAATTACAAGTTTTAAAAAATCTTTTGATAAGAGCGAAGTGATATTCATTACTGATGCGCCAAGCACCTTGCGTACACCAATTTCTTTAATTCTATTTTCGGCCATGTAAGTTGCAAGCCCAAATAATCCTAAACATGAAATAAAAATAGTTAAGCCTGCAAATAATGCGGCTAAAGTTCCGGTGCGTTGTTCATCTTTAAATTTTAAAGCATATGCTTCATCTGCAAATTTGTAATCGAAAGGATATTGAGGATTATATTTCTTAAAAATTGCTTCTGCAAGCTGCAAATCTTTTGTAGTAGAATTGGCAGTGTTTAATTTAAAATGAATTGTAGTAAACCAGGATTTAGGCCCCAATACTACAAGCTGCTGTACTTTTTCATAAGGTGATTCATAGATAAAATCTTTTACTATACCCACAACATGCCAGTTTAAACCATCGCCGTTAACAATACTTCCTACCGGATTTTTCAAGCGCATAATTTTTACTGCGGCTTCATTTAATAGTATAGCAGTGGAATCTGTTGGATATTTATAAATGTCGATATCTCTGCCTTTAATTATTTGCGTGCCCAGCGTTTTTGAAAAATCTGCATCTGCAGACATGCGCACAAAATCAGTTTTTTTATCTTCTTCAGTACTTCCCGGCCATTTCCAACCCCAGCCATCGCTGTAACGTGTTGTAATCGGGCTCATTGATTTTGTAACGGCCACCGCTGCTCCGCTGTTGATCAATTCATTTCTTATTAAATCATAATGTTTATCAACATCGCCTTGTATAAAAGTGTACACTAACTTATCACGCACATAACCCGCATCTCTTTGTTGTGCATAAGTAATTTGCCTTTCAACTATAATAGTGCAGATGATTAAAGCAATGGCAAAAGTGAACTGTAAAATAACAAGCACTTTACGCGGAGTTACCAATGCGCTTGCCGCTTTAAATGTTCCTTTTAAAACTTTTACAGGCTTGTATGATGAAAGATAAAATGCAGGATAACTGCCGGCAAGTATGCCGGTAAAAATAATAAATGCAA
>JAFBAF010000261.1 GCA_019247895.1 Parafilimonas sp.
AGTTTGTTGACTTCTTCGATCCATTTTACCTGCGAAGTGGGCCCATTCTTTAAAATTGTGTTCAGCCATTCGCGTAATAAACTCTGCCAATCTTCTGATGCGTTTTGCAGCAACTGCAAAGCTTCACGATAATTGCCCTGCGAAATAGCTGCGGTTTGCTGCGCTTTAACTGAATCAATATTGCTGCGTTTTATTAAAGCTTCTGTTATGTCGTTTGTATCAAGTGCATTTATTTTTATCAACTGGCAGCGGCTTAAAATAGTCGGCAGGATTGAGTCTTCATTTTCGGCAACAAATATAAATAAGGTATTTGCAGGCGGTTCTTCAATTAATTTTAAAAGCTTGTTTCCTTCTTTGCCAAGATATTCCGGCATCCACATCACCAAAATTTTATATGGGCTTTCAAAGCTTTTTAAATTCAGCTTCCGGATGATGTCATTACATTCTTCGGCCGTAATATTTCCCTGTTTATTTTCTGCGCCGATGAACTGCAACCAATCATAAACATTGCCGTAACTATACTGTTGAATAAATTCACGCCATTCTTCAATATAATCTGTGCTCACCGGTTTGTCGCCGGATTTTTTTGGAATGACTGGATACGAAAAATGAATATCCGGATGCACGTAATTATTCGCCTTTAAAAACGCGGCTTGTTTTTGCATGAAAGCATCAGCTTCATCGGGCGTTTTTGGAAATACCGGTTTTATTTCTTCAACAGGTTCGCCAAATAAACTTGGTTCGCCATTCTGCTTTGCAGACGACGGCAATAAACTTATGTATTCCGCGAATGCTAAGGCCAACGGCAAAGCGCCATTGCCTTCTTTTCCCAAAAACAAAAGCGCATGACTTAAACGGTTTTGTTCAACCATTTCAAGTAAATGCTTTTTTGTATTCTGTTGGCCAATTACATCTGCAAACAACATGTTGCGAAGATAATGTTGAGTTATAAGTTTTGAGTCATAAGTTATAAATGAGTAACGTTTGATGATTCACGATTGACGTTCTATCTTGCAGCAAACGTATTACATTGACCATTTCTGAATTATATACAATTTATTTAGCGCATCCATCAGTTCAAACAGATACAAGAAAGCTTAAAACCGGCGACATATATTTTGCATTGAAAGGTGAAAACTTTAACGGTAATCATTTCGCTTTGCCGGCATTGGAATTAGGCGCTGCTTATGCGGTGATTGATGAAGATGTTGATGCATCAAACAACAAATTAATCAAGGTTGATGATGTGCTTACAACTTTGCAGCAGCTTGCAAAACATCATCGCGAACAATTTAATATTCCTTTTATTGCAATAACAGGCAGCAATGGAAAAACCACAACCAAAGAATTGATTCATGTTGTGCTTTCGTCGCATTATAAAACTTATACAACAGAGGGTAATCTTAACAATCATATTGGCGTGCCGCTAACTATTTTAAAAATTAAAAGTGATGCACAAATGGCGGTGATTGAAATGGGCGCCAATCACCAAAAAGAAATTGAAGGTTATTGTAAATATGCACAGCCAACGCACGGAATTATTTCAAATGTTGGCAAAGCACATCTGGAAGGTTTTGGCGGGATCGAAGGCGTGAAAAAAGGCAAAGGCGAATTGTATGATTTTATCCGTTCACACAACGGTGTTGCATTTGCTTTTGATGATTATGATTACCTGCATGAAATGAGCAAAGGCATTCAGCAAATAATTTGGTATGGAACAAAACAAGGCCAAGTTGTTGGGCATGTAAAAACATCTGAACCTTTTTTAGAAGTTGAGTTTAGCAACGGCACATCATTTCAAACTATAAAAACAAATCTTGTTGGCGATTATAATTTGCCAAATATTTTATGCGCTGTAACTATTGGTAAATATTTTAATGTGCCTGGTGATAAAATAAAATCATCTATTGAAAATTATGTTCCTTCAAACAGCCGCTCACAACTTTTAGAAATTGGTTCAAACAAAATAATTCTTGATGCGTACAACGCGAACCCTTCAAGCATGAAAGTTGCGATTGAAAACTTTTCACACATTAATTCAAACAACAAGGTTTTAGTGCTTGGCGGCATGATGGAACTCGGTGATGAAAGCATCCAGGAACATGAAAATCTTATCAAACTTATTCAGCAAAATAATTTTACTAATGTGATTTTAGTGGGCGGCAATTTTAAACATACGCATCAATCTTTCACATACTTCGATAAAGCTGATGAAGCAACTGCTTACATCAAACAACAAAATTTTCATGATGCTTATCTTTTAATAAAAGGCAGCCGCAGCATGCAGATGGAAAAAGTTTTAAGCGCATTTACAATTAAGTAACTTTGCCGTATTGAATTGCAGGTTATGAGTTCTGAGAAGCCGTCTTATCTTTTAAGTGTTTTAGCAAATCATTGTCCGCGTTGCAGGCGGGGCGATATTTTCCAAACTAAAAACCCTTATGCATTAAAAGGCAATAAGTACATGAAAATGCATGACCATTGCCCGTTGTGTGGCCAGCCAACAGATTTGGAAGTGGGTTTTTATTATGGAACTGGTTTTGTTAGTTATGGACTTACCGTTGCATTATCGGGCGTAACCTTTGTTGCCTGGTGGCTTTTAATTGGCATTTCTGTAAATGATAACCGTGTTTTTTGGTGGCTTGGTGTTAACACTTTTTTATTAATCGTTTTACAGCCACCTATTATGCGTTTTTCAAGATCTTTATGGTTAAGCTGGTTTGTAAAATACAATCCTAACTGGGAAAAAGAAAAGCCGCAAGATCTTGAGCGTGTTGTAAAAGAGGAAATGGGAAACTGGTAAATTTATTTGTGTATAAACAGTTGTACTTCTATTGAGCACGGTTGTGTCACTCACTTGTACTGCATGAATACTATTCAACAATTATCACAATTCAAACTTATTCTCACCGCTTTTCAACACATATTCTTTTCCTTTCCAGATAAATCTTCCTGTTATTTTTTCAGGCAACGTTAATACAATATTCCATTTACCATTTTGCAAAATATAAGATGCCTTTATGCTTCCATTTGGATGCGGAATTCTTCCTGATGCGTTTGTCAAAGCTCCCAAATGCGGTTCAATTTTTATTTTTGAAAATCCCGGCGCATCGGCATCAATTCCTAAAACAATTCTATACAATTCAATATTTGGGCTGCTGCCCCAGGCATGACAATCAGAACGCACTCTGTTCAAATCATCCCACTCTGCCCATGTTGTTAAACCCCATTTTATATTTTCTTTCCAGATGCCCAACCAATTCAAATAATCGTTACCATAACCAGCTTTGTTTAAAGCCTGGTGCAAATAATATTTAAAATACAATGTTGCTTTTACAAGTGAAGTGTCATGCAACAATTTTTCACCTAATTCATTCGCATTATTGCCTGTTATAACATTTGTAATGATAGCCAAAGCATTTGCGTGTTGCGAATAATATTTTTTGTCTTTTATATCGCTGAATTCTTTTCTATTTGCATCCCAATATTTCTGTTGAATGATTTTTTTTAATTGATTGATCTGTATTGAATACATATTTGCATACGCATTCATTCCAAGATTTTTTTCAAGATCAAATGCAGATTCATACGCCATCAATAATTGCAGATCCATCAACGCAGAATTGCCATTGCTGTCTGTTGGCGCAACGCCACCATCCCAACCAGGTGCGGTTGCCCAATCAGTAAAATTCCAATAAGGAGCATTCTTAACGCTGCCATCTGCTTCTTGAAATTTTTTAAAGAATGATAATACTTGCCTTGAAGTTCTTAAATGATCTTTTACAAAATTGCTATCGTTGCGATACATGTAATAATCATGCAGCATGCTTATCCATATTAAAGAAAACGTTGGAATTTCCTGGTGTATATTATGCGGGTAACGGCTCTCTGTTACACCTTCTGCCAACATTGAATTTGCAAGCAATTCAATCGCGTTGCGCATTAATCTGTCATCACCAGAATTATATAAACTCACCATTGCCTGTAAGCGTGTATCGCCAATGTATTGCAGTTGTTCGTAGTAAGGGCAATCAGTGTACGTTTCCTGTGCATCTAATCTTGCGGTGCGCCAACCGATCTCTAAAATTTTATTGAGTGATGTATCGTTGCTTGAAAAATTTGCATTCATCTTAAACGGATAACCTGTGTACATTCCATATAAATCATCAATCGT
>JAFBAF010000242.1 GCA_019247895.1 Parafilimonas sp.
GCGGAAGTAATGACCCAAACATACAACAGGTAGTAAATGCCATTAATAATGCAATTGGCGCCGGTGGCAGCACAATTGACTGGTCTGTTACAAATAAAAGCAAATCAGGTGTTGATGCAGATTTTGCCGGGTTGGTTAATGATATGAATGCAGGCAGAGTAGGCGCTTTAATAGTGCTGAATGCAAATCCTGCATATACATGGTACAACCCAAAAGCATTTGTGGATGCATTGGGCAAAGTGAAGGCTTCAGTTTCGTTTAATGCAAAAAATGATGAAACTACTCAGCTTTGCAAATATGTAATTCCCGATCACCATTATTTGGAAAGCTGGGGTGATGCGGAACCAAAATCGGGTTTTGTTTCATTAATGCAACCAACCATCAATCCTTTATTTAAAACACGCCAGTGGCAAGACAGTTTATTAAAATGGGCTGCTGCTGGAACAGATTATCATACTTTCTTTAAAAATTATTGGATTGGTAAGTTAGGTAACGAGATTGCCTTTGATGAAGCTTTGCAAAATGGTATTATAAGCAATGTGTCAACGAATGTTCCTGCAAGGACAGCAAATAATATATCAGATTCAACTGCTACGGCAGCACCTGTGGTTGAAAGAATCGCTACCGGAAAAGGGGGAACATACAACGGTGGCTCAGTTGCAAATGCGGTTAGTGCGATTGGTTCTTCAGCAAAAGGCAGCAATACAGAATTAGTATTATATAAAAAAGTAGGTATTGGTTGTGGTGAAGGTTCATCGAACCCATGGTTGCAGGAATTACCCGATCCTGTTTCAAGAGCAACCTGGGACAACTATGTGATGATTTCGCCTGCAATGGGCAAAAGCCTTTTAGGCATTGATCTTACCAATAATGGCGAGGCTGATGATTACGAAGTGCATCCTGCAAAAAAGGTTGTAAAAGTTACGGTGAATGGAAAAGGTTCTGTGTCTTTACCTATATTAATTATACCCGGTGTTCATCCAAATGTAATTGGTATTGCACTTGGCTATGGCCGCACTGCTAAACTTGGAAAAGTGGCAGAAGGCGTAGGACAGAATGTGTTCCCGTTTGCATCATTTAATAATACAAATGTTAGCTACGAAGTTCTTGATGTAACAGTTGAAAAAACTAATGACAAAGCAGACGTTGCCCAAATTCAAACACATAATATTTATACTACCATCACCGGTAACAGAAGTGATGTAATGAAGGAGCTTACATTAGCTCATTTCAAAAAAGATCCTGAGGAAACCATAGAAGACAGGGATAAAGAGGAAGCATCTTATGGTGGAATACCTGCTTATGAAAAACAAGGAACGATCTATCCTTATTATGATAAGCCGGGCATTCACTGGGGGATGAGCGTTGATTTGAATAGTTGTATTGGCTGCGGCGCTTGTGTTGTAGCTTGTCATTTGGAAAATAATGTACCTATTGTTGGAAAGAGCGAAATAAAACGTTTTCATGATATGCACTGGCTGCGTATTGACCGCTATTATAGTGGCGATATGGATAACCCGCAGGTTGTATTTCAACCGATGCTTTGCCAGCATTGCGATAACGCCCCTTGCGAAAACGTTTGCCCGGTGAGCGCTACCAACCACAGCAGCGAGGGCATAAATCAAATGGCTTATAACCGTTGTATCGGTACAAAATATTGCGCTAATAACTGCCCTTATAAAGTACGCCGCTTTAACTGGGCTGATTATACCGGGGCAGACAGTTTTCCGGATAATCAAAATTTTGGCGGAGTTGGAAAACTTGATCCTGTGGTGCATGTAATGAATGAGGATCTTACAAGAATGGTTTTGAACCCTGATGTTACAGTAAGGTCTCGTGGTGTAATGGAAAAATGTACTTTCTGTGTTCAGCGCTGCCAGGATGGAAAGTTAAAAGCTAAAAAAGAAAGCAGGCCTTTAAACACAAACGCTGTTACAACTACAAGCGCACCTGATGTTCAAACCGCTTGCCAGCAGGCTTGCCCTACAAACGCAATCATATTTGGAAACGCAAATGACAAGAACAGTGCAGTATCGCAAATGCGTTACAATAATAAATTAAGATTATTTCATTCTTTGGAACAGTTGCATACTTTACCCAATGTAAATTACCTGGTTAAAGTGCGTAACAGGAACGAAGAAATGGCTACAAATACAGAAGGGTAATTTAGTTAGAAAGAATTTAAACCGAGCAGGAATTATTAAATAGTGAACTAAGAGAAGGCAAAACGAAAAGGTATGTCATTATTAAAATACGAATCGCAGCTAAGAGAACCATTGGTTGACGGAGACAAAACCTATCATGATGTTACCGAAGACATCTGCCGGCCTATTGAAGGAAAGCCAGGCAAACTGTGGTATATAGGTTTTTTTATTTCCGTTGCTTTATTGCTGTTCGGAATTTACAGTGTTTACCGCGAAGTGGTTTATGGTATTGGCCAATGGAACGTAAATCATACTGTTGGCTGGGGTTGGGATATTACTAATTTCGTTTGGTGGGTTGGGATTGGCCACGCCGGAACACTTATCTCAGCAATCCTATTATTGTTCAGGCAAACGTGGCGCAATGGTGTAAACCGCGCAGCAGAAGCAATGACAATATTTGCCGTAATGTGTGCAGGCCAGTTTCCTGTATGGCATATGGGCCGTGTTTGGAACGCATTTTTTGTATTTCCTTATCCTAACACGCGTGGTCCTGTTTGGCCAAACTTCGCTTCACCCTTAATGTGGGACGTATTCGCAATCTCAACATATTTTACCGTATCGCTTTTATTCTGGTATTCAGGTTTAATACCTGATTTTGGAACCATTCGTGACAGGGCAAAAACAAAATTCCGCAAGTTCTCTTATGGTATTGCTTCATTCGGATGGTCAGGTTCTACCAAACACTGGCAACGGCTTGAATCCTTATCATTAGTGCTTGCAGGTTTGGCAACACCGCTGGTACTTTCTGTACACACAATAGTATCATTCGACTTTGCTACATCGGTAATACCCGGCTGGCATACAACTATATTTCCGCCTTACTTTGTTGCCGGTGCTATCTTCTCCGGTTTTGCAATGGTACAAACCCTATTGTTGGTAACAAGAAAAGTGTTGTCACTCGAAGACTATATTACTATCGGTCATATTGAGGCGATGAATAAGGTAATAGTATTAACAGGTTCAATTGTAGGTTGTGCATATTTAACCGAATTGTTCATGGCGTTTTATAGCCAGAATCAGTATGAAAGCTATGCATTCTTCTATAGCCGCGCAAACTTCTTCAGCCCTTATGGATGGTCTTACTATGGCATGATGTTTTGCAACGTTGTTTCACCACAAATTTTCTGGTTTAGAAAAATGCGCCGTAATCTTTGGGTAACTATGTTTCTAAGCATAGTTGTGAATATAGGTATGTGGTTTGAACGTTTTGTAATTATTGTCGATTCCTTATTCAGAGATTATCTTCCATCTTCCTGGCCATATTATTATAGCCCTACAATTTGGGAAGTTGGGTTTTATCTTGGAACATTTGGTTTGTTCTTCACCTGCTATTTTCTTTTCTCTAAATATTTCCCTGTAATTGCAATAGCTGAAATTAAAGCGATATTAAAGGTTTCGGGAGAAAGTTATAAAGACAAAATGGATAAGCTGGAAGAAGAGCCGGTTGAAGAATTTGCACATGCAGCAGCACATTAAAATAAAGAAAGGTAATTAACATAAAGCCGAGCATTATGGCAAAAAAGAAATTTGTAGTTGGTTGTTTTGATGATGAGAATGTTTTATTTCCTGCAGTAAAAAAAGTAAGGTTGGCAGGTTATAAAATTCATGATGTATACACCCCATATCCAGTACATGGCCTCGATCATGCCATTGGTTTAAGAGAAACGAGTTTGCATACAGCAGGCTTTATATATGGAATAACAGGAACCACAATAGCATTAGGCGGAATGAGTTGGGTATTTACAGCTGACTGGCCTTTGAATATTGGTGGTAAACCACATTTTCCCTTACCTGCATTTATACCAATCACTTTTGAAACAACAGTATTACTTTCTGCAGTTGGAATGGTGCTTACATTTTGCTATTTATGCCAATTAGCGCCGTTTGTAAAAAAGCATCACTTTCATCCAAGAGCTACTGATGATATGTTTGTAATGGTGATTGAATGTACCGCAAAAACGAATGTTGATGATCTGCAGAATTTTTTACGTAACGCAGGTGCTGTTGAAGTAAATGTACAGGATGCAGAACCTGGATGGTGGGTAGGAACTTATAATAAAGAACAAATATTAATAAAGGAAGCACAGCCTGTAGTTTAAATTAAGTAAGAATGAAAATCAGATTAATATTTTGTATTGCCGCAGGTTTAATAATAACAGGATGCAGTAATATTCGCCGTAAACCCGGGCGTATATATGTGCCCGACATGACCTATAGCAGGGCGTACGAAACGTATGCTGCACTTGATTCTGATAAATTTACTTCTGATATAAATGCGGCAGGCCGAAAAATATTTTATAATCATTTACCTGTTACCGGTACATTAGCAAGAGGTGAGGAACTGCCTTTTCCTTACGCAAAAGATGCTGCCGGAGATACAACAAATTATGTTGCATCTAAACAAATGGTAAATCCTTTGCATCCGGATTCGGTACAAATGAAGGAAGCCGAACGTTTATATTTGATCTATTGCGGCGTTTGCCACGGACCTAAACTTGATGGCAATGGTCCTCTTTATAATGATGGAAAGGGGCCTTTCCCTTCAGCGCCGGCAAATTTTGTTGGAAATGATAAGTATAAGGCAATGCCTGAAGGACAGATGTTTTATTCCGCCACCTATGGAAAAAACCTCATGGGCTCTTATGCATCTCAACTTACAAGAACACAGCGCTGGATGATAATCGCATACATTAAATTGAAGCAGACGGCTTCTATAAATGGCGCAGGTTCAACTTCGGATAGTACTCATACAAGTACAATTTCTGAAGCGCAATCAAAATCGAAAAAAGATTGATAAATTAAAGTATAATGGCATCAGTAAAAGAACAATTTGAAATCCCTTCAAGAATGAAAACATGGTCAATGGTTTTAATTGCCATTGGTGTAATTGCTTTCATTCTCGGCCTGGTTACAAAAGGTATGAGCAATGATGAACATGAAAAAGCAATTTTTGCAGGAACGCTGATGTATAATAGTATTTTCTGGATGTTGATTTGTAATGCAAGCATGTTCTTTCTTTGTGCAACCACACTTGCAATGGGTGGCTGGCACGCTGTTATAAAAAGAGTTCCTGAAGCCATATCAACACTGGTTCCCGTTTTTGGTATAATAACGCTTGTAATATTTATATATGTCGTTGTTACAGACCGTAGCGGTTTTGTATACGAATGGGTGAATAAAGATGTTGTAGCAAAAGATCATATATTACAAGGTAAGAGCGGTTTCTTAAACCCTGTCTTTTTTATGATATGGAGCATACTTGCTATTGGCCTCTGGAGTTTGCTCGGATACAGGATGAGAAAGTTGAGCAGCGAAGCAGACGAAAGGCAGATGGATAGTGAAGCAGGCAAAAGTTATATCTGGAGGAGTACTGTTACTGCGGGTTTATTTATAGTATGGTTTGCATTAACAGTAGGTTCTACAGTTCCGTGGTTTTGGTTAATGAGCTTAGATCCGCATTGGTACAGCACAATGTACAGCTGGTACACTTTCGCAAGTTCTTTTGTAAGCGGCATGAGTTTGATTGCCCTGTGGCTGATCTATCTTAAAAATAAAGGCTACCTGCAATATGCGAACGAGAATCACTTGCATAACCTGGGTATTTTTATGTTTGCGTTTTCTGTATTCTGGACCTATCTATGGTTCGACCAGTACATGCTGATATGGTACGGAAATATTCCTGAAGAAACTATCTACTTTAAACATCGCGTGCAGGGCGCATACAAGGGTATTTTCTTCCTGAATATCATTATAAATTTTATTTGCCCGCTGCTGATATTAATGAAGCGTGCCGTTAAAAGAAATTATACATTAATGACCTTTATGGCGGTGCTGATTGTGTTCGGACACTGGATAGATTTTTATCAAATGGTGATGGGCAGCATTCGTCCGGATGACGCAGCATTAAGCTGGTTGGATTTTGGGATTGCATCGTTATTTATAGGGTTGATGATACATTTTACTGGGAAAGCACTGGCAAAAAAACCGCTTGTTTCAGAATATCATCCGTTCCTGAAAGAGAGTATTGCACATCATATATAGAATAATTAAACTGAAAACAGAAGCAGAATCATGTCAATGTTTTTTACAATAGCAGTTATAGTTTTAGTTTTCCTGATCATATTTCAGATAGCTAAAGCAAGTGAATATGTTTCGGTTATTAAGGGTGAAGAAAAAAGCAGGAAAGAACAAAACAAAGTGAATGGTTTTTTCATGATTGCCTTTTTAATTGCAGGATTAATCGGTGTTTATTATTGCAATAAAGCACTTTATCCAAAAACTTTGTTCTCTCATCCTGCAGCCAGTACACAAGGCGATAAGGTAGATTCCATGCTTTGGATGACTATAATTATCACCGGCAGCGTATTTTTCATTACTCAAATCGCACTTTTTTGGTTCAATTTCAGGTACCAGGAAAGTGATAAACGCAAAGCATACTTCTTTACGCATAATAATAAGCTCGAATTGCTCTGGACGGTCGTTCCTGCCATTGCAATGACAGCGCTTGTTGTGTTTGGATTAAAGAACTGGTATTCGTTTACCGGCCCTGCACCGCAAAATGCTATGCAGGTTGAAGTGACCGGTAAACAATTCGGATGGATTTTCCGTTACCCCGGTACAGATCGAACTTTTGGAAAGCGTTATTACAAATTGATTGATGATGCAAACAGCAATTCGTTAGGACAGGATTGGACCGATAGTTACAATTTTGATGATGTAGTTACATCTCAAACAATGTATTGTGTAGTCAATAAACCTGTAAACCTCAGAATTTCTTCAAGAGATGTTATACATGATGTGGGTTTGTCTGCATTCCGGTTAAAGATGGATGCTGTTCCCGGTACGCCAACAGCTCTGTGGTTTACACCTAAATACACAACAAAGCAGATGAAGGAAATAACAGGTAATCCTGACTTTGAGTATGAAATTAGTTGTGATCAAATGTGTGGCAACGGGCACTATTCAATGAAAGGTGTAATTGAAGTAGTAACACAGGAAGAATTTGATGTTTGGCTGGCTCAGCAAAAGCCAAATTATTTTGCGGCTTTTCCTGATAAAGATCCGTCAAACAAAAAACCGCAGCTCGCAACTGATTCAACAAAAACAACAGTATCAGCAGCATCTGTAAAAGCAGATACTGCAAAAACAAAAATGTAAATTGAGCGGATACTAAAAAGTATTCTATTTATAAATATCCAATTGAATTTATTATGAGTAACGAACCAACAATGCACTCAGATACAAGCGTAAGTGTTCCGGTGGAAGTGCATCATCATGAAGAACATGCTCATCACCATCACCACGAAACTTTTATAACAAAATATGTTTTTAGTCAGGACCATAAAACCATCGCAAAACAGTTCTTAATTACTGGTATGTTTTGGGGAGTGTTGGGTGGTTTAATGTCTGTATTGTTTCGCTTGCAACTTGGTTATCCTGATGAATCATTTCCATGGTTACAAGATCTCCTGGGGAAATGGTGGTTTGAGAACGGACACCTTACCCCTCAGGCATATTATGCATTAGTTACAACACATGGAACCGTGCTTGTATTTTTTGTGTTGACAGCAGGCTTAAGCGGAACCTTTGCAAACCTTCTTATTCCACTTCAGGTAGGAGCAAGAGATATGGCCTCTCCTTTTTTAAATATGTTAAGTTACTGGTTCTTCTTTTTAGCAAGTGTGGTAATGCTGTCAAGCATATTTGTTTCAACAGGACCCTTCAGCGGCGGATGGACAGCTTACCCTCCGTTAAGTGCTTTGCATGATGCATCACCAGGTTCGCAGCATGGTATGGATTTATGGCTGATAGCAATGGCGATATTTGTCGTGTCTTCATTACTTGGAGGTCTTAATTACATTGTTACCATATTGAACATGCGTACAAAAGGCATGAGCATGACCCGTTTGCCGCTTACTATCTGGGCGTTGTTTTTTACAGCCGTATTAGGTGTGTTATCGTTCCCTGTATTATTATCAGGATTTATCTTATTGATATTCGACCGCAATTTCGGAACAAGCTTTTATCTTTCTGATATATTTGTAGCAACCACTAATACTGCGTTACCTAATGAAGGCGGCAATGCCATTTTATTCCAACACTTATTCTGGTTCCTTGGCCATCCTGAAGTGTATATAATTTTGTTACCTGCATTAGGAATGGTATCTGAAATAATCTCAACCAATGCGAGGAAGCCAATTTTTGGTTACATGGCAATGGTGGGTTCGTTGTTTGCTATTGCTATTCTTTCATTCCTTGTTTGGGCGCACCACATGTTTGTAAGCGGATTGAACCCGTTCTTAGGTTCAATATTCGTATTGCTTACATTGCTTATTGCGGTACCATCAGCTATTAAAGTATTTAACTGGCTTACTACTTTATGGCGCGGCAATATACGGTTTACTCCAGCGATGTTATTTGCCATTGGTTTCGTTAGTTTATTTATTTCCGGTGGCTTAACAGGTATTTGGTTGGGCAACTCCGCATTGGATATTCATTTACATGATACATATTTCGTAGTTGCTCACTTTCATATTGTAATGGGAGTTGCATCTATGTTTGGCATGTTTGCGGGCATTTATCACTGGTTCCCTAAAATGTTTGGCCGCTATTTAAATAATACACTTGGGTATATTCATTTTTGGATAACTATGATTGGCGCTTATCTTATTTTCTGGCCAATGCACTATGAAGGTCTCGCCGGTATGCCTCGTCGTTACTACGATTATTCAACATGGGTTAGCTTTAATCAATTCGGCGATCTGAATCGTTTCATCAGTACAGTTGCAATGATTGTTTTTTCGGTGCAACTATTATTCATTTTTAATTTCTTCTATTCAGCATTTAAAGGAAGAAAATTAACTACGATGAATCCGTGGGGTTCCAATACTTTGGAATGGACTACACCAATAAAAGCCGGACATGGTAACTGGCCCGGTGAAATTCCTGAAGTACACCGCTGGCCTTACGATTATGGTAAGGACGGCAGAGATTTCATCCCTCAAAATGTGCCTGTTGGCGCCGATGAATCTTTACATTGATTACTTTAAAATTTATATTATGTCCCGAAAATTTTTCGGGACATTTTTTTATGTGACATTTGCGCCGTGAAAACCGAAAGCAAACAAAATTCTTATCATCTTAGTTTGAAGATCAAAGATTACTTTCTGCTTACTAAGTTTACTTTAAGCTTTACGGTTGTTTTTACCTGCGTTTTATGTTACCTTATTGCACCTAATATAGTCGATTACAACTGGCTGTATATATCCATACTTTTTATTGCTGGATTAATGATAACAGGAAGCGCCAATGCCATTAACCAGGCTGTTGAAAAAGATACCGATTCTCTGATGAAACGAACAGCCGGGAGACCTGTTGCCAATGGCAGAATGACTGCGAATGAAGCTTATACATTTGCCGCAATTACAGGCATCGGCGGCATTATTCTAATGTACATCTTCTTTAATCCTGCATCGGCATTGTTATCTGCCTTTAGTATTTTTTTATATGCATTTGTTTATACGCCACTAAAAAAAGTTAGTTCCGTTGCGGTGCTTGTTGGCGCTTTTCCTGGTGCACTACCTTGCCTGATAGGCTGGGTTGCAGCAACAGGAATCTTTAATCCTGCAGGATGGATAAGTGTTGGTGAGCGAAGTTTTTCCAACGGTGCAGGATGGGCCTTGTTTGGTATACAGTTTTTATGGCAGTTTCCGCATTTTTGGGCGATAGCCTGGCTGGCACATGGCGATTATGCAAAAGCAGGTTTTAAATTGCTGCCATCCAAAGAAGGCCCCACAAAATTTACTGCTTTACAAAGTGTTTTTTATGCCTTTGTAATGATACCTGTAGGCATATTGCCTTATTATTTCCATGTAACAGGAAATATAAGTTTATGGATTGTGTTTGCAGCTAACCTGTTTTTACTGGTTCAATGTATAAGATTATTATTCGAACTTAATGCAACCGCTGCACGCAGAGTAATGTTCAGCAGTTATATTTATTTGCCTGTTGTATTTTTATCTTTACTGGCAGACAAAGTGTAACGCAATAAAAGATTTTATACGCTATTCATCATAAACGGCAAAAAAATATTTGTCTATTTTAGAAAGAAGTCTATTTTTGATGCACTGAGAAAACTCTCAAGTGCAGATAAATAATACTTCGCTTCAATTGCTGATAACCTACGGTTAACCGAATTAGTAAACACTTCCGCAGTTATTTTTCCAAGAATTTTATTATGAACAAATAATAGAACTGTTAGGCCGGTAATTATTTTTCTGCATTAACCTTAAAAAATAAGCCGTGAAGCAAATAATAGTTGCTGATGATGATCCTGCTATTAGGGATATTTTCCAGATATTATTAAAGCGTGCAGGTTATGCTGTAACATTATATTCAAACGGAGATTTGCTGCTAAACGGTAAGTTTGAAGCACCTGATCTTTTTATTCTTGATAAGCAATTATCCGGTGTTGATGGAATAGAAGTTTGTCAATACCTCAAGCATAAAGACTCAACTAAAAACATCCCTGTAATAATTGTATCTGCAAGCCCGTACATTGCTGAAGCAGCAAGAGTGGCCGGCGCAGATGATTTTTTGGAAAAACCTTTTGGAACAAAAGCCTTGATTGAATTAATGGAAAAGCATCTTAACAAAAATAATTAAGAATCCAATACAAGTTAGTTTATGCAAACATCCACCCAGGAAAACGAAAACAAAAGCATGCATTTAAAAGACAGCGATCTTGCTGCCATGCTAAACGATTGCAGTATAGATGCCATAATTGCTTTTGATAGCAGTTACACTATAATTACCTGGAATTGTGCTGCAGAAATTTTATATAAAACTAAAAAAGCAAAGGCTTTAGGTGTATCGCTATTGCGCTTAATTCCGGGTATAAAAGAGGATAGCGATATTTTAAATGCCATTCAACATGCATTTACCGGTTTTAAAAGTTTTGTTCCTGCATCAAAAAAACATGCGCATCGTGTGCATAGTGAAAATCATTTTATTCCTTTAACGGACAATGATGGAAATATATTTGGCGTAATGAATATCGTACATGATGTAGCACATCGCATTAAAGCAGAAAGGCAATTACAATATTTGAATGATGAGTTGGAAAAAAGATTCAGGCAGTTAAAAACTACTTCAGAAGAACTCGCATCCTTCACATTCATTACAAGTAATAAAATTAAAGAACCAATCAGGCAGATATACACCGGCATTGAACATTTAATTAAAGTTGAAGCAGGCAGACTAAGTGACAGCGGCAAAGCTACATTTAGAAGAATGCAATCATCAATAAACAGGATGGATCTTTTGCTCGATGATATTCTGAGCCTTGCACAAATAAGCATTTTGCAAAAGCCTGTTGCTAATATTGAGCTTACCAAATTACTAAAGGAAATCGATCAGGAATTTAAGACTAAAGCAGAAAAGAATATCAACATAAATTTTGAAGAATTATGTACGATAGCCGGCCACAGAGATTATTTGCATTTACTGTTTCATAACCTGTTTGATAATGCGATAAAGTTTAATGAAAATGAAACTGTTATTATAAATATAAGGTGTGAAAAAATTACATTAAATGAAGAAGATGCCTCTGCTGTTGAAGAATATTTCAAAGTTAGTGTTACTGATAATGGTATTGGTTTTAACGAATCAGATAAAGAGAAAATATTTGAAATGTTTGAGACCTTGCATCCCCGCGGTAAATACAAAGGCTCAGGTATGGGTTTAACTATTGCAAGAAAAATAATGTATGCGCATGATGGTTTTATAACTGTTGAAAGTAAACCGGGGAGCGGGGCGTCTTTTCATTGCTTTTTTCCTGTTCTTGAAAATTGATTTCCCACACTTTCATAAACGAATAATTAATGCTATAATTTATCTCCGGCATCACAAAAAAAATCTTGTTTTAGCTATATATAATAAGCGCTATAAAAAGATTTATTGATGAAGGTGCTGATGACTGGGAAATTTAAATTGTTATAAAACCTGCTTTTCATCTGAGTTTGAAAACTGCTAACTAACTTTTACACCAAACAAATATCCAACAAGTGCAGACATTAGCATAGCAAATGTTCCCCAAAAGCAAATACGTAAAATAGATTTTCTTATAACTGAACCGCCTGCCTTTGCTGCAATTGCTCCTGAGAATCCTAAAAAAATTATTGAACATCCATATTGGTAATAGATCATTTGATTTAACGGCGCCGTAAATGAAACAATTAGTGGCAGCAAGCCACCAATAATAAACGAACAGGCAGATGCAAAGGCTGCCTGGAATGGTTTTGCCTGCGTGATTTCATTTATTCCAAGCTCATCTCTTGCATGTGTAGCCAGCGCATCATACCTGGTTAGTTGAATTGCAACTTCTTTTGCAAGCTCTGTTTTCAAGCCACGTTTCTCGTAGATTTTTGTTAACTCTTCCAATTCAAGTTCAGGCATCAATTCTAATTCCTTTTTTTCTCTGGCTAAATCTGAAGTCTCAACATCTGCTTGCGAGCTTACAGATACATATTCACCTGCAGCCATAGATAAAGCGCCTGCTACAAGACCAGCAAGTGCAGCCAATACAACAGGGTTTCTGGTTGTACTCGCCGCAGCCACTCCTATTGCTAAACTCGTTGTTGAAAGTATACCATCGTTTGCACCTAAAACTGCGGCGCGTAACCATCCGCTCCGGTTGATGTAATGTTTTTCAAGTTCCATTTAAAAATTATTTCCATAATAGCTAACAAACCAGAATATAAATGAATGCACGCATCAATATAACCAATCTGATGCAATGTTTATACTACTAACGCCAGGACTATAAGCAAATATTAAATAAAAAAGCAGTTATAGTTTCTTTATAACTGCTTTAATTTTTTAGTGGGCCCAGATGGACTTGAACCAACGACCCCCTGATTATGAGTCAGGTGCTCTAACCGGCTGAGCTATAGGCCCGGCATTACTGCCAAAAAGGAGCGCAAAAATAATCAAATCGTCCAATTTACAAATTTGATTTTGTAGGATAATTTTGTTGCTATGCATAAAATACGAAATATCATTTTTGACCTTGGCGGTGTTATATTAAATATTGATCTTAAACAGTCAGAATTGGCATTTGCTGAATTAGGCCTTGGTAATTTTAATGAATACTATACACTTCAAAGCGCAACTCCGCTTTTTCAGCAACTTGAAGCCGGTATGATAACTCCCGAAACTTTTTTTAACGAATTTAGAAGGCTTGCCAAAATTGAATTGACAAATGAACAAATTAAAGTTGCATGGAATGCATTGCTACTTGATTTTCCAGCTGAACGTATTAAATGGCTTAAGCAAATAAGTAAGCGATATAATATTTATCTTTTATCCAATACAAATCAGATACATTACGATGCTTTTATAAACACTTTTAAAAAAGAATTTAATGAAGAATTTAATGGCCTTTTTATTAAAACATATTATTCTCATCAGCTTGGTTTACGAAAACCTTCAAAAGAAATTTTTGAAACAGTTTTGAAAAACGAAAATCTAAATGTTGCAGAAACGGTTTTTATAGATGATTCAGACGCAAACATCAGCGCGGCAAATGCCGTTGGGCTGCAAACAATTTATCTTCGTACTCCAAAAACAATTCTTGAGCTGGATTTATAAATAACTTCATACTTCATATAAAATATTTAAAAAGGTATTGCAAAAAGGTTTTAGGAAAGCATAGTTATTTGCATCTTTAAAAAAAAATCAACAAGTTTTATAACAACACAATTGTAAAATATGAAAAGCATATGTTTTTTATTTGCGGGGTTATTCTTTCTTTTATTATCCACGAAGATAAAAGCGCAAACAACAGGTGCTGAATATTTTGAAGGCAAGTGGAATGTGTTGATTAAAGGTACGCCAAACGGCGATGCAAGAATGTTTGTAAGCTTTCAAAAACAAGACACTGCTTTAATTGGAACTATACAGGATTCAACAGGCCAGGTAACATCTAAAATTGACAAGGTAGAATTAGATGGAGACAAAATTGTTTTATACTTCAATGTCCAGGGTTATGATGTAAACCTTGAAATGGATAAAAAAGATGATAACCACGTAACAGGCAATGTTATGGGTATGTTTGATGCAGAGGGCGAACGTGTAGAACAACAGTAGTTAACGTTTCATTGGTTATAATGGTATTTACTGTTATTAGCAAAAATGTAATGAAGATTTGCGTTTCGCAGAATTTTATTACAAATGCCGCTAATATGGCAACATAATAATTTGCCAGGTTAAAGCAATTTTTATAATGCTCCTATGGCTTTACTCTCGCGCTATATTCACTGATCAGTTCAGCAACCAAAGCTGTCCATCCTGTTTGATGGCAAGCACCCAATCCTCTTCCGGTATCTCCATGAAAATATTCATAGAATAAAAGCAAATGCTCATTGCCTGGTTTTTTATAAAACCAGTTGTACTCGCTATAAATTTTCCGGTTACCTTCAGCATCTTTTTCAAACAAACAAATTACACGCTTTGTTAGTTCATCGGCAACTTGCTCCAAATTCATTTGTGCGCCTGAACCTTTAGGATATTCAACCAGCAAATTATCGCCATAAAATTTTCCATACTTGCGAATAGATTGAATGATGAGAAAATTGATTGGCATCCAAACAGGGCCACGCCAGTTACTGTTGCCACCAAACATGTTCGAAGTGCTGTCGCCCGGATCATAATGAATGGTATACGCCACGCCATCAACAGTTGTAGAATAGGGGTGATCCAAATGATATTTTGATAAAGCTCTTATGCCCGCAGGTGAAAGAAATTCGTTCTCATCCAGCAAATAATTCAGCAGATCAAGCAAGCGCTCTTTGCGAACGAGTGATAATAAAATTTCTGAATCACCGCTGCGTTCTTCATTTGGCCAGAACTTATTATTTTTTTTTCGATAATTCTCAAACCATGTAATACGTTTTTTAAAATCCGGCAACTTATCCAGTTCCCATGCATAAATATTTGACACTGCAAACAAAGGTGTTAATCCAACAATAGAACGAATGCGCAGCGGCATTGGGTCAGCGCCGGCAACATTCAAAACATCATAAAAAAACCTGTCATCTTTATTCCATAAATTATGTTCATTCAATGCTTCGGCAATAAAAATAAAATGCTCGAAGAATTTTGTCGCAGTATCTTCAAAGGCTTCATCGTGCAAAGCAATTTCAATCGCCATATCCATCATGTTCAGTGCATACATTCCCATCCAGCTTGTACCATCAGCTTGCTCCAATTGTGCTGTGCCTTGCTGATAATAGCTCCGGTTAAATACACCAATGTTATCCAATCCTAAAAATCCGCCTTCAAAAATATTGTTGCCTTTAAGGTCTTTTCGGTTTATCCACCACGTAAAATTGATGAGCAGTTTCTGAAATACTTTTTTCAAAAACTGCACATCCTGTTTGCCTGTTTGCTTTTGTTCAATATAATACACCTGTAATGCGGCCCATGCCTGCACCGGCGGATTAACATCGCTGAAATTCCATTCGTAAGCAGGCAATTGACCATCAGGCTTCATATACCATTCGCGCATGATGAGCAACAACTGATGCTTTGCAAAATCTGCATCTGCAACAGCTAATGATATTGTTTGAAATGCAAGATCCCATGCTGCATACCATGGATATTCCCAGTTATCAGGCATTGAAATAATATCCTGGTTCTTTAAGTGCGTCCAATCACTATTGCGGCCTGTTTGTTTGGTTAAACTCGGTGGTGTAATACCATCTCCTGTTGTCAACCATCGCTCCACGTCAAAATGATAATATTGCTTGCTCCACAACAAACCAGCCAATGCTTGTCGCTGAATATTGATCTGATCTTCATTCAGTCCTTTTGGTAAAATTGCCGCATAAAAATCATCTGCTTCTTTCTTGCGTTTTTGAAGTATATGTTCAAAATTTTTTGGAAAGGGTTTTTTAGTTTCAACATTACTCAACCTGCAATAAATAGTTTTCGTTTCGCCTGCAGCGATAGTAACGTTATATACAGCAGCGAATTTTGTTCCTTGTTTTTTATTACGTGAGGCAGTTATATTTTTTCGCTGAATGATGGCTTGATGAAATGCATCTTTTGTAAAAACGGATTCGTTGGGTGTACCTGTTACAGTTTGAGTGTTAGTTTCATTTTCAGTAAAAAGCCTGTCATCAGCATTTAAAAAATAAAAATAACGGCGACCTAATTTTTCATGATCAACAGTTACATAATTTTTATTGGCTAACTGAATGGAAGGCTTCACCATTTCAGGTGTGTATTGCCATCGGTTATAAAAAAACAATGTTGGTAAAACAGTTATGGGTGCATCTTTATTAAAGCGATTGGTAATATCTATCTTAATAAAAATATCTTCATCATCCTGTTTGGCATACGTAATTAAAACGTCAAAATATTCATCATCATTAAAAATGCCTGTATCTAAAATTTCATACTCTGCATCAAGCTTTGTTCTGTTGCGGTTTTCTGTTCTTAATAAATCATAAGGAAATTCCTGCTGGGGATATTTATACAAATACTGCATGTATGTATGCGTGGGAAGATTATCTAAATAGTAGTACAACTCTTTTACATCTTCACCATGGTTACCTTCATAATTAGCAAGGCCGAAAAGCCGTTCTTTCAAAATTGGATCTTTGCCATTCCATAAGGCAATTGAGAAACATAAGTTCTGATAGTAATCACTAATACCTGCCAAACCATCTTCACCCCAACGATAAGCTCTGCAATGTGAATGATCGAAGGGAAAGTAATGCCAGGCATCTCCATCAGGGCTGTAATCTTCCCGCACAGTTGCCCACTGCCGCTCGCTTAAGTACGGCCCCCACTGCACCAGCGGTACAGGCTTAGATTGGTTCTCTTCAAGCCTTCTTTCTTCGTCGGTCATACATTCAAACTTAGTAAATCAATAAACGTTTATTAAACATTCATACTAAAAAAAATTAGTAACCATCAACATTGCGGTATAAATTTCACAGTTATAAAAACACATAATTTAAGCTTATTGTTGTTCAATAAAAAATTTGCTGGTTTGGTTTTTGTTTTACACAAGCTAAACTAAAATATGAAATCACTACAAGGCAAGAAGGTTGCCATACTTACAGAAACCGGCTTTGAAGAAGTTGAACTTACAAGCCCTAAACAGGCATTAGAAGAAGCTGGTGCTGAAGTGCATATAGTTTCACCCCAAAAGGAAAAAGTAAAGGCATGGGATCATGATCACTGGTCAATTGAATTGCCTGTTGATAAAAACGTAGAAGATGTAAAAGAAACAGATTATGATGCATTGGTTTTGCCGGGTGGTGTTTTAAACCCGGATAAGTTGCGTACAAATGAAAAAGCAGTTGAGCTGGCAAAAGATTTTTTAGATTCAGGAAAGCCTGTCGCTGCTATTTGCCATGGTCCGCAAACATTAATTGAAACAGGTTTATTGGAAGGAAGAACAATGACATCTTATCCTTCAGTTAAAACAGATCTAATTAATGCGGGTGTTGATTGGGTTGATCGTGAAGTAGTGGTTGATAATGGCCTTGTTACAAGCCGCAGCCCTAAAGACTTGCCGGCATTCAATAAAAAAATGATAGAAGAAATAAGAGAAGGTGTGCATGTGCCTGCACCTGCGCATTAAAGGTAGTGAGTTTGATTTAAAGAGGACGAAGCCTCGTTTCAGCGAAACGAGGCTTTATTTTTGTTTAGCGTTTTTATATAAAATGTAATTAAATATGCAAACGATAACAGCGATTGTAGAAACGCCAAAAGGAAGTGCACAAAAGTATAATTATGAGCCGGAAAATAAATGGTTTAAACTAAGCAAAGTTATGCCCGCCGGCATGGTGTTTCCATTTGATTTCGGATTTATACCAAATACAAAAGGAGAGGATGGCGACCCGCTCGATATTATTGTTATTTCAGAACTGAAAAGCTTTCCCGGGTGTGTGATGGATTGCAGAATAATTGGTGCCATCACTGCACAACAAACTGAAAAAGACGAAACGGTTCGCAACGATCGTTTTCTTGCTATACCCGAAGCTTCTCAGTTGTTTGCTGAAGTAAATGAAATAAAGGATCTGCCTGAAGGCATCATCCAGCAGATAGAAACCTTTTTCGTAAATTATAATGAGATAGCCGGTAAAAAATTTAAGCCTTTAAAAAAACTGGATGCAAAAAAAGCTTTGAAACTTATAAAACCAAAATAATAATAACATGAACACAATACAATACTGGTTTGGAGAAGGAGAACATTTGAATGTGCTGCAAATGAGTGTGCGAACATTTTTTACGTTTATTCTTTTAATGCTGCTAATAAGGCTTGCAGGCATGCGAACGTTTGCAAAAAGATCAGCATTTGATAACATTATTGTAATACTATTAGGTGCTGTATTGGCAAGAGGCGTTGTAGGCGCTTCACCGTATTGGTC
>JAFBAF010000258.1 GCA_019247895.1 Parafilimonas sp.
AACTTTCTTCATCAATAGATTTTTTCATGTGTGCAACTTTCAATGCAATCATTGTTAAAACTGCAAGCTGCGCAGTAAATGCTTTTGTACTAGCAACACCAATTTCAGGGCCTGCATGCGTGTATGCGCCTGCATGAGATTTTCTTGCAATAGATGAACCAACAACATTTAACACACCTAAGATAATTGCACCTTGTTCTTTGGCTGTTTCAATCGCAACCAATGTATCTGCTGTTTCACCACTTTGCGAAATGGCAATAATAACATCACCTTTATTTATAACAGGATTGCGGTAACGAAATTCAGATGCATATTCCACTTCAACAGGAATGCGGCATAACTCTTCAAAAATATATTCAGCTACCAAACCGGCATGCCAGCTTGTGCCGCAGGCAATCATAATAATGCGTGGTGCGTTCATAATTTGTTCAGCATATTGCTGAATGCCGCTCATTGTTATCGTTCCTTTTTCTGCATCTAATCTTCCGCGCAAACAATCATAAATAGTTTGCGGTTGTTCAAAAATTTCTTTCAGCATGAAATGATCGTAGCCACCTTTTTCAATAGCAGCTAATTCCATATCAAGCTTTGTTATAAAGGGTGTTTGTTTTTCATTACCGAGATTTTTTAATATCAATTCATCTGCACGAACAATTGCAATTTCATAATCGTTTACATACACAACTTCTTTCGTGTATTCAATTATTGGCGATGCATCACTCGCCAGAAAATGTTCATCTTTTCCTATACCAATTACCAACGGACTGCCTTTACGTGCCGCAATAATTGTATTGGGATCATCTTTATCAATTAATAAAATACAATACGCACCAACAATTCTGCGCAGTGCAATACGCAAGGCTTCTTCCAATGTGCCTTCATTATTTTTTTTAATGTCTTCAATAAAGTTCAGCAACACTTCTGTATCTGTATCGCTGCTAAACATGTAACCTTTTTTAAGCAGTTCATTTTTTATCTGCGCATAATTTTCAATAATACCATTGTGGATCATTGCAATGTTGCCGCTGTTGCTTACATGCGGATGCGCATTTCTATCGCTTGGTTCGCCATGCGTTGCCCAGCGTGTATGACCAATTCCAATATTTCCATGCAGATCTTTTCCAATTAATGATTCTTCAAGATCAGCAACCTTGCCTTTCTTTTTGTACACTTTCAAACCATCATTTATTAAAGCAACACCTGCGCTATCGTAGCCGCGATACTCCAATCTTTTCAATCCATTTACAACAACGGGATATGCTTCTCTTTTACCTATGTAACCAACAATTCCGCACATAATAAAATAGTTTTTATTTCAGTTTTATCTTTGATACGCAAAGCACGAAAATATGAATGAAACTCCAGAACAGTTTCCCAACGTAACGTTAGAAGACGAACGCGTTTTATTACGACCACTTGATGAAAATGATTACGAAAATTTGTTACCTTTTGCTTTGAATGAACAAGGACTTTGGTATTATTCTTTGGTGCGGCCTGATGGCGCAGACGGGTTAAGGAATTATTTAGATATAGCCTTGCGAGAAAAAAAAGCCGGCAGAGAATTTCCGTTTATTGTGTTTGATAAAAAGACAAATGAGTATGCAGGCAGCACACGGTTTTACGATATTAATCTTCCTTTCAAAACTATTCAGCTTGGTTATACGTGGTATGGAAAAAAATTTCATGGCACAGGTTTAAATAAACATTGCAAATACTTACTTCTTCAATTTGCTTTTGAAGAACTGGGTTTAGAAAGATTTGAATTGCGCGCAGATGCAAGAAATGAAAGAAGCATTGCTGCTATGAAATCGATAGGCTGTAAAGTTGATGGCATTTTGCGCAGCAATATGCCAACAGCTGAAGGGTCAAGAAGAGATTCAATTGTGTTGAGCATTTTGAAAGACGAGTGGTTTAGCGAAGTGAAAAACAATCTTCAAAAAAGATTATGAGAAGGTTGATTTGTTACATATAAATTTTTCTGAACAAAGAACAGGCGCTCTATATGATAATATTTCTAAAATAATTAAATCATTAACTATGAAAAGCGTAGTTGGTATCGGCGGCG
The DNA here is from genome assembly GCA_019247895.1 of Parafilimonas sp. Classification (GTDB taxonomy): domain Bacteria; phylum Bacteroidota; class Bacteroidia; order Chitinophagales; family Chitinophagaceae; genus Parafilimonas. The sequence goes on from JAFBAF010000258.1 coordinate 2,066, forward strand.
TGTTCATCAAGGCAAAAGATCCTGATGCACTTGCAAAATGGTATGAAGAAAATCTCGGTATTGACTTTTCTCAGGGAAGTTATACCACGTTTAAATGGATAAACGAAAACAACCCTGACTTACCGGGCAACACGGTGTTTTCATTTTTCAAAGAAGACAGCCGCTATTTTGATCCTTCAAAAAGCAGCTTCATGATAAACTTTCGTGTAAAAAATTTGCACTTGCTCTTGTTCACTTTAAAGCATAATGGCGTGTGGGTTTCTGATAAAACGGAATATTATGATTATGGAAGTTTTGGCTGGATTATGGATCCTGAAGGAAATAAAATTGAATTATGGGAGCCTAAAGATGAAGCCGTATAAACTCGAAAGTCAAAATTAGAAATTCAAAGGACAGATCATTTTTCTCTTTTTACTTTTGAATTTTATGATTATCACTGAAATAGAAATTTATAAATATAGTATTCCAATGGTGCCGTTTACAATTGCAACTGGCACTATGCATTTTGCACAAAATACTTTTATCAGGATACATACAAACGCAGGCATAACAGGCGTCGGCGAATGTTCTGCTTTTCCAATGATAACAGGTGAAACGCAGAACACATGTTTTGAAATGGCGAAAGATTTTGCATCGTTATGGAAAAATAAAAATGCTTTAGTTATAGAAGAACGCATGAATGAATTGCATGCATTTACTGCATATAACAACACTGCAAAAAGCGCATTTGATATGGCTTTGTTTGATCTAAATGCACAACATGCAAACCTTCCGTTGTATAAATTTTTAGGCGCCGATAAAAAGAAAGAATTAAAAACAGATGTTACTGTTGGAATAAACTCTGCGCAACAAATGGCGGAGCAAGCAAAGCGTTTTACAGACCAAGGTGCTGAAATCTTAAAAGTGAAAGTTGGTAAAAATGTAAAGCATGATGTTGAAGTAATACATCTAATTACAAATGCAGTTGGTAATAAAATAAAACTAAGAATTGATGCAAACCAGGGCTGGAATTATAACGATGCTGTTGATGTGTTAACTGCTTTAAAAGATTACAACATTGAATTTTGCGAACAGCCATTGCATAAACATGATGATCATCTTTTACCCCAACTTAAAAATATTTCACCAATAAAAATTATGGCTGATGAAAGTGTGTTCGATCATTATGATGCTTTGCGTTTGATAAATGCAAATACTTGTGATTACATCAACATAAAATTTGCAAAAAGCGGCGGCATATTAGAAGCTCAAAAAATAAATGCAGTTTCTGAAGAGAAATATATTGCCTGCATGATGGGCGGAATGTTAGAAAGCCGTGTTGCATTAACTGCGTTTGCACATTTTGCAACTGCATTTAGTAATATTCGATTTTATGATATGGATACATGCATGCTGGGCCATACAATAGATCCTGTTGTTGGCGGTGTTACTTACAATAATTTTTACGTTGAATTGCCTGATGCAATTGGCATTGGTGCGGATGTTGACGAAGCATATTTGAAAACACTTGAAAAAGTTGTTGTTTGATCTTATTACTTTCGCGACGAAATAAAATTAATATGCGTATTTTAATTGATATGGATGATGTAATGGCAGATGCAATAGAACGTTTTTTTGACTGGTATGAAAGGGATTTTGGAGTGCGTTATACAAAGGAAGATATTCACGGTAAAAAGCTCTATGAAATTGTGCCCGAAGAACATCAGCAAGCAGTAAAAAGTTATCCGCATCAACCCGGCTTTTTCAAAGATCTTCCTGTAATTGAAAATGCGAAAGAAACTATTGAAGCATTAAATAATATGCATGACATTTATGTTGTTTCTGCTGCAATGGAATTCAAATATTCCTTTACAGATAAGTATGAATGGCTTGATGAACATTTTCCTTTTATTCCATGGAAGCGCAGAATATTTTGCGGTAATAAGCATTTAATAAAAGGTGATGTTTTAATTGATGATCACGATTTTAATTTGTCTGTTTTTCCGGGCAGACCAATTGTATTTTCAGCGCCGCACAATATGCATTACACAGATTATGAAAGAATGGAAAACTGGTTAGATGCAAAAAAGTTTTTTAATGGGTTGCCTTAATGCATCCTGTCGCCTCTTGGTTCTAAATTGTTAATTATACCGGATTCATAAGTCAACCATTCATTCCAGCGTTTGCGCACTTTTTCTTTATCAATATATGTTTCCGCAAGCGCAATAAACGTTACATAATGACCTGCTTCACTTTCCATAAAACGGCGATAAAAATTCTTCAAATAATCATCACTTAAACCTTCGCTCAAACGTTTAAATCGCTCACAACTTCTCGCTTCAATTAAAGCACACATCAATAATTTATCTAACAAACGATCTTCTTCTCTCCCACCTTTCACTTCAAACTGCAAAAGCTTATTTACATATTCATCTTTGCGTTGTTTACCTAATTTTAAATTGCGCTTATGCAATTCCTGCAACACTAATCTAAAATGTCCCCACTCTTCTGTAACAATTGGCGCCAATTCAGTTACTAACGTTTCGCGATCAGTAAAACCTTGTATTAAAGAAATGCAACTCGTTGCTGCTTTTTGTTCACAGTAAGCATGATCAGTTAAAATGTCTTCAAGACTTATTGCGGCTAAATTCACCCAACGCGGGTCGGTTGGCAAATGCAATCCTAAAATGTTTTTTTCAGCTTCCTTCATCAACACAAAGTTGAATTATAATCCTGTCCCTTCAAAAGAAAATGCATTATTAAGCAGCAACAATCTATCTTTGTTCCATCACTTTATCAGCAAGCGTCGCTCCAGTAAGCGGCGTTTTTATTTTTAAACTGATACTATGCACAATAAAAGCATTGCAGTAATTGGCGGAGGTTTTTGCGGAATGATGACCGCCGTTTATCTTTTACAATCTCCCCAGCCTTTAGATATTACTATCATAAACGATGGCTATCCTTTTGGCCGGGGTGTTGCATACAGCGCACATACTGATAAATATTTGCTGAATGTAAGAGCCATTAACATGAGTGCTTTTGATGATGAGCGTTTTCATTTTTTAGATTGGTTGCAACAGCAGCCTGCTTATCAAAAAATTCCGAGAAATATTTTGGTAAATGTGTATGCACCACGAAAATTGTATGGCAATTACCTGCAGCATATTTGGCAACAAGCGCTTCAAAACAAAAATGCCGCAACCAATATAAACATCATTGAAAAACAAGCGATCGATATTAAAGAGCAAATTGATGGTGTAAATATTTATTTTAATGACAATAAAAAAATGTACGCAAATTTGGTTGTGCTCGCAACCGGTAACACAGCGCCAAGGCATGTTTTCAATCAAAATAAAGAATTTTTAAACAGCGAAAAATATTTTGCAAATCCCTGGGCTAAAGAATGTGTAAGCAATGTTCGTCATCTTAAAAATATATTGATTGTTGGCAATGGATTAACGATGATTGATACAGTGCAAGGCTTATTGGAAAATGGTTTTAAAGGAAAACTATACACTATTTCACCAAATGGTTTTAAACTGATTCCACATAAATACAACTTGCTGGTGTATGAAAAAATTGCAGAAGAATTACCGGAAGAATATAACCTGCGTGAAATTTTTATTTTGGTGCGTAACCATATAAGATCGCTTACCAATGTTGGCATTGGCGCACATTTGGTGATTGATGCTTTGAGGCCGTACACACAACAAATCTGGCAGGGTTTATCATTTGATGAAAAAAAATATTTTGTAAAAAGGTTAAGTCATGCATGGACGATTTTACGTCATCGGATTCCTGTACATATTTATGAAATGATACAACAACAACGCATGAATGGAAGCATGGAAACAATTGCCGGGAAAATAACAGCTATAACAGAAACAGCAGACAATATTACTGTAAAGTATTCCAATCACAAATCCCAAAAAGAAGAAGAAATTATTGTTCAAAGAGTAATTAATTGTACAGGACCTGAATGTGATGTTCGTCGTTCTGCAAATGAACTATTAAGAAATCTTGCGGCATCAGGTTTAATAATTCCGGATGCTTTACATCTTGGAATAGAAGCTGATGCTGAAACAGGCGCCGTCATAAACAGAGATGGTGAAAAAAGTGAACGCATTTTTACAACCGGCGGTAATTTAAAAGGCATATTGTGGGAAAACACAGCTGTGCCTGATATTCGTGTTCATGTAAAAAAACTGGCTTCGCATTTATCTGCAAAGCTGCAGCAACAAGCAATTTATTGAAGCGCCTCACCTGTTAAACTTTTTCTTCTAATACAATTTCAATTGTAAAAAAAGTTTCCTGTTAAAATTGAAGGATACAACTGTTTAATAACCCCTTTATTTTCATCTTTACAATCTTATGAAGCATCTAACGGTAATTTTCTTTTTATTATTTACAGCAATATGCCACGCACAAAATAAAGAAGATGCAATTCTTGGCAAATGGGAATCAGCAGAAAAGAATTTAATTGTTGATGTATATAAACAGGATGATAATTTCAAAGCAAAGATTGTTTGGTTTTATGATGAAGACGATACTATAACACCAATTCAAAAAAGGCTCGATTTAAAAAATCCAAATAAAGCTTTGCGTTCAAGACCAATTATAGGAACAGATATTTTATCAGGACTTCAATACAACTCAAAGCAGGGCAGGTGGAACGGCGGACGAATTTATGATGCGACTTCAGGCAAAACATGGGATGCAACCGTTTGGCTCACCAGCCCTGGTGCATTAAGTGTAAGAGGATTTTATTTAGTGCGCTGGTTTGGAAAAACTATGAACTTCTTTAGGGTGCATTAAAATAATTTATTTATTAATTCTTCTTCTTCGCCTTAGTATTATTAAAATAACTACAGGAATTATAATGATTAAAAGCTGCAGCTGTTCATTTCACAAGGATACGCTGAATGACAGTATAAATTTTGCGCGTAAACTGTATCAGGCAAAATAAAAGAAGCTATCTTTTCAGACAGCTTCTAAGCATTATTTAAAAAAATTATTCTTTTATAAAACGCTGTGTTTGCAAGCCTGATGTTGTTATAAGTGAAATAGTGTAAACTCCGGGCGTTAACGAAGCGATATTTAACTGCACTGTATTTTTTCCTGCAATTGTAGAGATTTGTTTTTGCGATACAATATTTCCTGATTGATTGATAATAAGCAAAAACGATCTTGTATTTTTTGTATTGAATGATACAGATATAACTGCATTTGCAGGGTTTGGAGAAACAGAAATGCTACTGTTCAATTCGGGTGAAGCAATATTTTTTTCCATAACAGATGGCTCATCAAAGCCGCTGCCTGATGGTGTGTATTCGTAAAAATCTCCGTGCGTTCCTGAAGGATTGTTTACATGAGTATAATCATCATCTCCTGTGCCTACATAACCCTTACCATTAATAGTAAAAGCTGCTGCAAGATGTCGTGCTCCGCCAATAAAGTCAGCCATTCTTACCCATTTATCATTGGCAGGGCTATAGCGATAAAAATCAATGGAACCGTTACCATTAGGACTTGCGTTTGCATCACCGTTTCCTGTGCCAGCATAACCAAACTTTCCAATGCTAAAACCTACAGCATCGGTTCTTATACCACCGGGAAAGTTTGCTTTTCTTGTCCATGCATTAGTTGAAGGATCGTATTCATAAAAATCTTTGTAGGCAGGATTATATCTTATCGTTCCACCCATTCCTATATATCCTTTTTTATTGATGGTAAATGCAGTGGCACCATTTCTTTTACCACCGGGAAAATTGGCTTTTTTTGTCCACTTATTGGTTTGTGTATTATATTGATAAAAGAGTGTTGTATCGCCTCTTAAAACATATCCATTGTTATTGATACTAAAAGCAGCCCCCGGATTTAAACTATCAGGGCTATTTGCTTTTTGTGACCATGATTTTGTTACAGAATCATAAGCCCAAAAACTTTTGTAATATCCCATGTATGCTTTACTCTCAACAGAAAAAGCCCATGCGAAAAGTGTTCCCGGATTTTGTGTTATTAAATGTTGAGTTGAACCGCCAGGATAATCAGCCACCTTTGTCCATGTATCTGTTGATTGGTTATATTGAAATACATCTGAATAAACCCTGGTTCCCTGGCCATCAAAACCACCGCTTATATATCCATTATTACCAATTGAAAAAGCTGTTGCGCCATTTCTTATTGAAACATCAGTAAAACATTTTTGCTGCCATTTATCTGCGGCAGGATAATATACGTAGCAATCAGCAGTAAGTCCGCTAAAAAAACTTCCATAACCTACACCACCCAAAACATAACCAGCATTCGCAAAGCTGAATGATGCGGCAGTAAGTCGCGCAGTGTCAAACAATGCATTCAGATTTGATTTTTTTGTCCACGTAGAATTTGTTGGATTAAATTCATACATGTCACCGAAAACATTAAAGCCGCCATTTAAATTAAATCCAAAACCAACATATCCTTTATTAGCTGCAGAAAATCCGGTTGCACCCCAGCGTACGGCACCGGGAAAGTTTGGTTGTTGTGTCCATGTGTCAGTTGGCTGGTCATATTTCCAACAATCATTCAGCGGTGTGCCAGATGAAACACCTGTTGTAATATAAAAGCTGTTGGTATTATTGATCACAAAAAAAGCAGGATAAGTTCTTGCCAGGCCTGGAAAATTCCTTTTTTGTGTCCATGAATTTGATGAAGGCGTGTATTGCCATAACGATTGACCAATATAAACAAAGCCAAGATTATTGCAGGCAACTCCAGCACCAAAACCGCCTGCTGAACCAGGAAAAACAGTTTTTTGAGACCATTTATTTGCGGTTGTATCATAGGCCCAAAAATCACTTAACGGTGTGCCGTCTGCAGCATAACCCAATCCAACATACCCCTTACCTTTTATTGCAAAACCAACTGCACCGGTTCTACCTCCTGTTGTAACTTTAGTTGTTTTCTTCAAAGGCACAGATGCAATCTGCGTCCAGTAATTTGTAACGGTATCATATTCCCACATATCATCTCTGTAAGTATTATTCACAGAATCCTGGCCAGTTCCATAATAACCTTTGCCACCAATAGTAAATGCAACAGCATTATCACGGGCAGTACAACCCGGCATATTGCTTACCCTTTTCCATGTTCCCTGAGAATAGGCTGAAGAAATAAAAAGTAATAAAAAAAGAAAAAGTAAAGAGTGTTTCATGATGTTAGTTTTTAGTGTTAAGAATTTTATCTATTTCATTTTGTGAAAGTGTTGGCGGCATAATGCCCTGTTTTATTTTGTCAATTACAAGTTGAGCAGCTTTCTCAGCCTGCGTTCTTTTTTTAAATCCTTCATTACCCTGCATGCCGGGAATATTCGTTTGGTGAATAAAGATCTTATTGTTGATCAAAACATTATACCCGTAGGTTTTATTTGCAGATGAAATAATATTAAAAGTTGTATCCTTTTTAATTGATTGGGAATTGGCGCGATTGAAAGCAAATATCAACACCAAACATAGCAGCAGCCGGCAAACGTTTTTCATAAATGCAACGGATTAAAAATTTATCAGTTTAAAAATAATATTTTCCTTCTTAATAAAAAATTAACAAGCTAAAAAATTAGTTTCAAGCCAAAACAGCAATAAAAAATCCCGCAATAGCGGGATTTAAAAATTATATAAGCGCTTTACAATTTTTTTATTATGATATTTTTATACCATACATTAAAACCATGATCCTGCAATGCAATGTGACCATCTTTAAATGTTCCGAACGCAGGCCATTGTTTAAACTTACTGTTGGCAATCATTTTCTTCCAGTTTTCATCAAAGATGTGCGTATCTACAACATGCACATCATTTAAATAAAAATCGAGCTTTCCGTTATTGCTTATTATTTCTGCTGTATTCCATTGTTCTGCGGGTTTAACAGCGCCGGCCGTTGCCTGTATCATATCATACAAACTGCCTGCGCGGTGCGATGGTGTTTTGTTATCTTCATTACGTTCATCATCCAATACCTGCATTTCCGGTCCTGTTTTATATGTGTCTTCATACTTTGGTTTGTCATCCTGCACATAAAATAAAATGCCGCTGTTACCGCCTTTTGCAATTTTCCAGTCGATTCTTAAATCAAAATTTGTAAAACTTTCATCACTTACAAGATCGCCGTCATCAGCTTTTATATCAGGATTAAAATGGATAGCGCCACTGTCAACACTCCATTTAGAACTTACATTTGTTGCGCCAAAGGAATGCCAGCCATTTAATGATGCACCATCAAATAAATCAACCCATCCCGTATCATTATTATTCATTGCAGTTGTTGCATCATTAGCAGCAGTTGTTTTTGCTGAGGTATCGCTTATATTGTTGCTTGAAGAAGAAGAACTATTGCATGCAGCTAACAGCGTAATTGTAATTACGAGTATAGATAACTTTCTCATTTTTTGATTTACTTATTTTTTAAAAGCAAGATATATTTTACCATTTGTTCAGCATCAGCCTGTGAAAGTGAAGGATGTGGTGTCATTGCAACAGCGCCCCAATTTCCTGAGCCTCCCGTGATAACTTTTTGTGCAAGCATTTTTACGTTTGCATCAGTATTATCATATTTATTAGCAACATCACGATAAGCTGGCCCGGTTACTTTTTCATCAACTTTATGACAAGTGAGGCAATCGTTTGAAGCAATAAGATCCAATCCTTTTTTATAATCAGGATTATTATTTAAATCGCTTGACGTTGAAGCAGAAGTGCCGGCAGAGGAATCTGAAGTGGTACTGCTGTTAGTGTTACTGTTGCAGGCAGCTACTGCAGCAACCACTGCAACGATTACAAAATACTTTTTCAATGTTGGTTTTTTTAAGATGATAAATTATCTGACAAATTTATTGATGACAACTTATCAATCACAAAATTATTTTGTAGTTGTACCAGTTGTATTGCCTGTTGTTGTATCTGCAGCATTTCGCAAAGATAAAATATAAGCTGCCATTGCTTGTGCCTGTTGATAGCTGATATTTGGATGTGGTGTCATTCTATTAGTGCTCCACAACCCGGTTGCGCCTTTTATAATGCGGTTGGCAAGATTTTCCACATTGCCTTCATTAGATTCATAGCGGTTTGCGATTTGCCGGTAAGATGGACCAATGCTTTTCCTGTCAATATAGTGACAGGTAAAACAATCGTTTGCTGCTATTAATCTTTGTCCGGGCTCATTTGCAGAATCTATGCTTGTGCCACCAACGGCATTAATGATTTGTTGCGTTGTATCTTTTGTAGTGTCTTCTGTTTTACCGGCACCGCCTTTACATGCAGCAATTAAAACAGTTGCCGCAATAAATAATTTATATTTCATGACACGAGGGTTTATTTCACCCCTTCTACTGCAATCCTAATACCAACCTGTTTAAATTTTCATCAGCACCGGTTGCTGCAAAGTCATCAAATGCTTTATCGGTTACACGAATAATATGGTCTTTAATAAATTTAGCGCCTTCTGTTGCACCATCAATCGGGTGTTTTAATGCACATTCCCATTCCATTACAGCCCAACCTTTGAAATTATATTGTGCCAGTTTGCTGAATATAGATTTAAAATCAACCTGTCCATCGCCCAATGAACGAAATCTTCCTGCACGATCTATCCAGCTTTGATAACCACCATAAACACCTTGTTTGCCTGTTGGATTAAACTCTGCATCTTTTACATGAAACATTTTTATTCGTTCATGATAATTATCTATGTATTCAAGATAGTTTAAACATTGCAAAACAAAATGCGACGGATCATACAACAAACAAGCACGTGCATGATTGTTTACTTTCTCTAAAAACATTTCATACGAAACACCATCATGCAAATCTTCTCCTGGATGAATTTCATAACAAACATCTACACCACATTCATCAAAATAATTTAAGATAGGTAACCAGCGATTAGCTAATTCTTTAAAACCTGTTTCTACTAAACCTGCAGGGCGTTGCGGCCATGGATAAACTGTGTGCCACAATAAAGCACCGCTAAAAGTTGCATGTGCATTCAATCCTAAATTTTGTGAAGCTTTTGCAGCATATTTTAATTGCTGAACAGCCCACTCAGTTCTTGCTTTTGGATTGTTGCGTACATTTTCAGGAGCAAAACCATCAAACAAAACATCATACGCCGGATGCACTGCAACCAACTGCCCTTGCAAATGTGTTGATAGTTCTGTTATTTCAACACCACATTCTTTTAATATACCTTTTAATTCATCGCAATATGTTTTGCTTTCCGCTGCTTTTTGCAGATCAATACAACGTGCATCCCAAGTTGGAATTTGCACGCCAACAAAGCCAATGCTTTTTGCCCATTCACTAATGGTTTTTAAATTGTTGAAAGGCGCTCCATCGCCCATAAACTGTGCAAGAAAAATTCCCGGACCTTTAAGTGTTGTCATAGAACAAACCCTCCTAACTTTTAATTAAAAATGATAACCGTAAACTTTATTATTGAAATATTTAGTTGAATAATTAATTATATAACAAAGTGAAAAAAATAAAACTAATGAACTGATTATAGTATTGCGAAAAATAAACCAGACAAAAGCATTTGGTACAATAAGAAATAAAACAATAAAGTGAATTGATGATACAATAGAAAAGTTTAAATGCTTTCTGTAATATTGATATCCAAGTGGTCTTATATATTTGTTGTAAGCATCTTTACTTTCTTCTTTACTTAAAATGTAATCTTTACTTTCAATCATTGCAATGTACTGCTCCAGTAATTCAGTGATTTTATTTTTTTCTTTTTTCGTTAAATTATAATAATGAATAAAATTCCTAAATGACTTAAAGTGGATATATTTTTTCTCTTGAGGTGAAGTATGTTCGTTTATCTCTTCAAGTTTTTTGAAAAAATCCATATAACGATTATTGGACAAACTCTGTCCACTTTTTATCGCTTTGGCTTGATGCAACAACACTATCAATAAACGCCATTCCTCTTACGCCTTCATCAACTTTTGGATAATCCATCATCGCTGCAGTTGGTTGTTCTCCATTCATCTTTGCCATTAAACTTAATGCGAAATTTCTGTAGATGTTTCCGAAAGCTTCCAAATAACCTTCAGGATGTCCGCCCGGTGTTCTGCAATTTGCTTTGGCTATGTTGCTTAAATACGCTTGACCAGCCCGATAAATTTCTGTTGGTTTATCCAGCCATTTTACAAGCAAAGTATTGGGCTCATGTTGCGCCCATTCAATGCCGCCTTTCTCACCATAAATGCGAATCTTTAAAGCATTTTCTTCACCTGCTGCAACCTGGCTTGCCATTAAACAACCGGCAGCACCATTATCAAATCTTAATAAAACATTTCCGTCATCATCAAGTGCTCTGCCTTCAACCATTATATTTAAATCGGCACAAAGCTTTGTAATTTTTAAACCTGAAATATATTCTGCAAGATGCGCCGCATGCGTTCCAATATCACCCATTGCGCCGGCTTTACCACTGCGTTTCGGGTCTGTTCTCCATGCTGCTTGTGCATTGCCTTCGCGTTCACTTAATTTGCTCAACCAGCCTTGCGGATATTCAACCCATATCTTTCTTATTTTCCCAAACATATTATCGGCAAACATTTGCTTTGCCTGTTTAACCATTGGATAACCCGAATATGTATGCGTTAAACAAAGTGATAAACCTGTTTCTTCAACTTTCTTCTGCAACTGTTTTGCTTCATCTAAAGTAAACGTCATTGGCTTTTCAACCACCACATTAAAGCCATGTTCCAATGCTTTTATTGCAGGATCAAAGTGCACAAAGTTTGGTGTAACGATAGTAACAAAATCAATGCGCTTATCTTCAGGCATCTTACTTTCTTTCTCAAACATTTCATCATAAGTGAGATAGATCCGGTCTTGTGGCAAGAATAACATTTCACCGGAGTCATGTGCAATCTTTGCATCATGACTTAAAGCGCCGCAAACCAATTCAATTAATCCATCCATATTTAAAGCAAGACGATGTATTGCACCGATGAAAGCATCTTTACCGCCGCCAATCATTCCCATTCTTAATTTACGATGTATCATTTATTTAAATTTAAGTAAAGAAGAAATAAGTGTTGTATTTACAATTGCAAGCTTATATCGCAATATAAAGCTTGTAAAAATATTTACAGAATTCGATAAAAAAATTTTCGTTTTTTATTTTTAAAAACATTTATTGCTACATTTAGCGCAGATTGTTTTGAGCAAATACATCCCACTTTAAAATCTAACGAACCATGTCAACAATAAAACGTAACCAGTTATTCGTTGCAAGTTGCTTATCACTATTAGTTACTTCACTTTCTTTCGGCATTCGTGCAGGCCTTTTAAATACATGGGCGCATGAATTTGGGTTGAAGCAGGAAGAAATTGGAATTATTACCAGCACTGCATTCTGGGGTTTTCCCTTAGCTATTGTTATCGGCGGAATGGTGGTTGATATTATTGGAATGAAAAAGTTACTGGTAGGTGCTTTTATTTTTCATGCAGTTGGAATTTTTCTTACGATTATAGCAAGCGGATTCTGGCCGCTTTTTATTTCAACATTATTAATAGGCATGGGTAACGGTTTGGTTGAAGCAGCCTGCAATCCTCTGGTTGCAAGCTTATATCCAACCAATAAAACAACAAGACTCAATTATTTTCATTTATGGTTCCCCGGCGGCATTGTTATAGGTACTTTAATCGTTAGATTTTTTGGCGTGAACATTCCTGATACAATTTATTTATCTAACTGGCGTGTGCTTGTGGGCTTAATGTTTATTCCAACAATTTTATATGGATTTTTATTTTTGAAATTAACTTTCCCTGTTACGGAACGTGTAGCAAGTGGCATTAGTACATCGCAAATGTATAAGTCGCTATTAAAGCCATTATTTATTGTGATGATAATTCTAATGTTCGGTACAGCGATCACGGAATTATTTACGGGGCAATGGATTGATGTGCTATTGAAGAATGTAACTGATAATGCCATATTATTATTAACGCTTGAAACCGGTGTGATGGTGATTGGCCGCGGTTTAGCCGAGCCAGTTGTACACAAACTTTCTCCGCAAGGTGTATTGTTAATGTCTGCGATTCTTGCTGCACTTGGCTTGTACTTATTAGGTCATTCAACCGGCAATATGTTGTTTGTTGGAGCAATTGTTTTTGGGATGGGCGTTTGCTATTTCTGGCCAACAATGCTTGGATTTGTTTCTGAAAATTTGCCTGAAACAGGTGCAGTTGGCTTAAACTTTATGGGTGGTGCAGGTATGTTTGCTGTGTCTGTTTATATGATTTTTATGGGTGGATATTACGACAGGCTGATTGCAGCACAATTGCCTGCCGGTGCTGATCTTTCCACATACAACGCAGCACCCGGTGGCAGCGATATGGCGAATGCTTTAAATAATGCAAAAGCTTTGGCGGGTCCGCATATAATTAATACAACGCTCACTATACCTTTAATATTAATTGCAGCGTTTCTTATTTTGTTTATATATATGCGATCACGAAATACAAAGCCATTGCCTGTTGCAAATGCGGCTATTGCTAATCCATACGAAGATCAATAATGAGTACAAGAAGATCAGTCATAAAAAATTTAGTTGCGGGCTCCGTTGCAATACCGGCTTCAAAAGTTTTTGCAGGCGATATGATTTCATCAAACAAAAACAAACCTTTAAAGCTGAAAGGAAATATCAATCATTCTGTTTGTCAATGGACGTATAATTTTCTTTCACTTGAAGATTTATGCAAGCTTGTAAAAAGCATCGGTTTTAATGCAATTGATCTCATCGCGCCGAAAGATTTCCCAATGTTGCAGAAATATGGAATTTATAGTTCGATGTGTTACACAAACGGCGAGATCAGCTTAACAAAAGGCTGGAATCATACAGAAAATCACGCATTGCTTACGCAACAATTTACAGAAGCAATTCCAATCATACAACAAAACGGTTATAAAGATGTGATCTGTTTCAGTGGCAGCCGCGAAGGAATGGATGATGAAACAGGATTAAAAAATTGTGTTGATGGTTTAAAGCCGATTGTCGCACTCGCCGAAAAAAATGGTGTTACTGTTCACATGGAATTATTGAACAGTAAAGTTGATCATAAAGATTATATGTGCGATAATCATAAATGGGGCGTTGAGTTATGCAAGAAAATAGATTCATCTAACTTTAAATTGTTGTACGATATTTATCACATGCAGATTGATGAAGGCGACGTGATAAGAACCATCAATGATAATCATCAATATTTTGGTCATTATCATACTGGTGGTGTTCCGGGCAGGCACGAAATTGATGAATCACAGGAATTATATTACCCTGCTGTGATGCGTGCAATAGTGGCAACAGGCTTTAAAGGTTACGTAGCGCAAGAATTTATACCTGCTGCAAACGATAAACCTGCTTCCCTGAGAAAGGCAATTGAAATTTGTGATGTATAAAGTTTCAACGTTGCCATGTTCCAATGTTTCACTGGTTCTAAACTTTTGAAACTTTGAAACGCTGAAACAATGAAACTAATTAAACTCTGAAACAATAAAACTTAACAATAATGGCTGACAATGTTTTTGATGCAATTGTAGTAGGCTCGGGCATAAGTGGTGGATGGGCCGCCAAAGAACTTTCTGAAAAAGGATTGAAAGTTATCATGCTTGAAAGAGGCATGGACATAAAACACATTACTGATTACAAAACTGCAAATCTTGATCCGTGGGAATTTCAACATCGTGGTATCAGAACGCAAAAAATGATCAACGATTACCCGGTGCTGAAAAGAGATTATGTGTTGAATGAAGCCAATCTTGACTGGTGGGCAAGCGATAAAGATTCTCCTTATACAGAAACAAAACGATTCGATTGGTTCCGCGGTTATCATGTAGGCGGACGCTCACTAATGTGGGGTCGTCAAAGCTACCGTTGGAGCGATTGGGATTTTGAAGCAAACGCAAAAGATGGAATTGCCATTGACTGGCCGGTTCGCTATAAAGATATAGAGCCATGGTATGATTATGTTGAAAAATTTGCGGGCATAAGTGGTAACCGTGATGGCATTCCCAATTTGCCTGACGGCCAGTTTATGCCCCCGATGGATATGACTTGCGTTGAAAAAGATGTTGCGGCACGCATTAACGATCATTATAAAGGCACCCGTTTTATGATTATCGGCCGCACGGCTAATATTACACAACCACTGCCAGGCAGAACCAATTGCCAGTTTAGAAATAAATGTTGGCTGGGCTGCCCGTTCGGCGGCTATTTCAGTACTCAATCTTCTACATTGCCCGCAGCCATGAAAACAGGTAATTTAACTCTAAGGCCATGGAGTATTGTAACAAGAGTTTTATATGATAAGGACACAAAGAAAGCAACTGGCGTTGAAGTGCTTGATGCACAGAACAACAAAACTTATGAATATAAAGCGAAGATTGTTTTCTTAAATGCATCTACATTTAATTCTGCATGGATATTAATGAATTCTGCGACCGATGTTTGGCCGGATGGCTTAGGCAGCAGCAGCGGAGAACTGGGTCATAATGTTATGGATCATCATCTTGGTGTTGGCGCATCCGGAACCGTTGATGGTTATGAAGACAAATATTATTATGGCCGAAGGGCAAACGGAATTTATATTCCCCGTTATAGAAATTATTTCGGTGATAAAAGTAATTACCTGCGCGGCTTTGGTTACCAGGGTGGTGGCAGCAGGCAAGGCTGGGGTCGTGAAATTGCTGAAATGCAAATTGGTGGCGCATTTAAAGATGCATTGACTGAACCTGGTAATTGGACAATGGGAATGGGTGGTTTTGGTGAAATGCTTCCGGATCATAATAACAAAGTAACACTTGATAAAAACAAGAAAGATAAATGGGGTTTGAATGTATTGGCATTTGATGTTGAACTAAAGGATAATGAATTAAAGATGCGTAAAGACATGTTGAATGATGCCGTTGAAATGCTTACCGTTGCCGGCGTAAAAGATGTGCATGGTTATGATGGCGACGGAACTCCGGGCCGCGGCATTCATGAAATGGGAACTGCACGCATGGGTGCTGATCCAAAAACATCAGTATTAAATAAATGGAACCAGGTTTGGGATGCGCAAAATGTGTTCGTTACTGATGGTTCATTCATGACAAGCGCAAATTGCTGCAATCCATCGTTAACATACATGGCATTTACAGCTCGTGCCGCAGACCACGCAGTAAGCGAATTGAAGAAACAAAATATTTAATCAATTTGAAAATTTGAAGATGTGCTAATTTGAAAATTAATACATCAATCATTTAATACATTTTCAAATTTTCAAATTTTCAAATTAAGAATTGCCTAACGATTCTACCATAAATATAAACTCCGGTGGTGTTCAACAAAACACATTCGATGCTATCGTTATCGGCAGTGGCATCAGTGGTGGCTGGGCTGCAAAAGAACTATGTGAACATGGTTTAAAAACGTTGGTGCTTGAACGTGGCCGTGATGTAAAGCACATCAAAGATTATCCAACTGCTAATCTTGCGCCGTGGGAATTCAGACATCGCGGCGGTATAACTGAAAAAGATAAAATAGAAAATCCTGTTGCATCGCATTGTTATGCTTTTGAAGAAACAGCCATGCATTTTTTTGTAAAAGATAAAGAACATCCTTACATACAGGAAAAACCTTTTGATTGGATTCGCGGTTACCAGGTTGGTGGAAAAA
>JAFBAF010000296.1 GCA_019247895.1 Parafilimonas sp.
CTTCAATATTGGGTAATGGAAAACAGTTGATTAGCTGGATACATATTGATGATTTAAGCAGACTTTTATTATTTGCTATTGAACATGAAAATATTTCAGGAATTTATAATGCTGTTGCACCACAACCTGTAAGTAATAAAAAACTTATCCTCACCCTTGCCAAACAAATGCATAATAAATTTTTTATTCCTGTTTATATACCTTCTTTTATTTTAAAATTAATGTTAGGCGAAATGTGCGTAGAAATTTTAAAAAGCACAACCGTTGATGATAATAAAATTGTAAATGCAGGATTTGAATTTTTATATCCAACTATTGAAAGTGCATTAAAGAATTTGACTGATTAAAAAATGTGATCCGGTTTTACCAATTGCGGATATTGTTTTTGAAAATCTTTTATTTCAGGAATGGAAACATATTGCACATAACTGCTGTTAGGATTATGCTCTATATAGTTTTGATGATACTCTTCTGCCTGCCAAAATTTTGTAAACGGCATCACTTGTGCTGCTATCGGCTTTTTATATTTTCCTGATACAGTTAACTCCTTTATGTGGTTTTCTATCGTTGCTTTCTCTTCAGGTGTTCTGTAAAATGCAATTGAACGGTATTGAGTTCCATGATCCGGGCCTTGCCCGTTTACCTGTGTTGGATCCTGCCCTGCAAAAAACACTTTTACCAAAGTCTCATAGCTTATTTGTTTTGCGTCATAATAAACATTTACTGTTTCTGCATGACCTGTGTTGCCAGTTTCAACATCTTCATATGTAGGATTGGAAGTTGTGCCGCCGGCATAACCAGAAACAGCTTCTTTCACTCCTTTTACACTTTCAAACAAAGCTTCTTCATGCCAAAAACAACCGGCAGCAAATGTAGCTACACTATAATTTTTTAATTGAGCAGATGAAAGATGATCGTTTGATGATTTTACGTTAGAATTATTTTGTGCGCATGAAACCAAGGCAATCATTGAAAATAAAAATGCACCATATTTTTTCATAAAAATAATTTATTTCAAATCTACGAAAATCGGAAAGCGGGCGGATGTTAAGGTGAAGCAAATGAATTTAGTGAGCGAAGACTTCTTTAAATCTTGCAAGGTATTTTCCTACCAGGTCAAACTCGGTGTTTAAAATTGATCCATTTTGAATGTTGTTCATGTTTGTATGGTTATAAGTGTAAGGAATGATCGCCACTTTAAAACTATTCAGTACAATATCAAAAGCAGTTAAACTAACTCCGTTTAAACACACTGAACCCTTCTCAATTAGCAAATGCGCAAACTCCGGCGGAAATTGAAAGCGATATTCCCAACTGCCATTTTTTTCTTCAACATCAATACAAAAAGCAGTTGCATCAACATGGCCTTGCACCAAATGCCCGTCGACTCTTCCATTTAGCTGCATGCAGCGCTCAAGGTTTATTTCATCATTTATTTTCCAGTGCCGAAGATTTGTTTTTTCAAGTGTTTCTTCAATGGCTGTAACACGATGCGAACCGTTTCCAACTTCTTCAACGGTTAAACAAACACCATTATGACTAACGCTTTGATCAACTTTCAACTCATTTGAAATAGAAGATGCAATCCAAAAACGTAAATTAGTTCCGCTTTGTTCAATTGATTCAACAATGCCTTTTGTTTCTATAATTCCTGTAAACATGTTTGCAAATTTCAAATTATTATCTAACTTTTTGTTTTATTTATTGTTTAATACACTCGCTTAAATGCAATCACCAAAACGTTTTAATGTGTGCTGCTTATTATGGCATTGCATTTTTATTTTTATCATCCTACTTCACAACAATTTTGTACTTGCTCAAACTAACAACGCTTATGCAAGTATTTCGGTTGAAGAAGGTTTATCTCAGGGAATGATTTATGATATTTTGCAGGATAGAGAAGGCTTTATTTGGATTGCCACAAAGAACGGATTGAACCGTTATGATGGTTATAGCTTTAAAGTTTTTACGAACGATCCATACAATCAGCATTCATTAAGCAGTAATACAATTCTTGCTTTGTTTGAAGACAGCAAAGGAAGAATTTGGGCAGGCACTGAAAATGCTGGTTTAAATATTTATGATAAAAACACCGGACAATTTCATCGCATTATACATGATGCTAAAGATTCTAACAGTATTTCTGGTGATAGAATTCGTGCACCGATAATTGAATTAAGTAATGGAAAAATATTAGTGCCTACAGAAGGCTCCGGCATTAACATTATTACATTACCAAATGATTTTTTTGAGAAAAACGCAAAGCCTGCCATTAAAAAATTATCACTTCCAAACAATGGAAGAATATATGGTGCCGGTGAAGATAAAAACGGAAATATATATGTTGCAGGAATAGATAGCGCGGTGTATAAGCTCGATCTTTCAACCAATAGTTTTATAAAACTGAAAGAAGGCAAGTTTATTAATAATGGTTATTTAACGAATGATGGAAATGTTTGGATAAGCAGGCAATTTTTTCTATCAACTAAAAAAGAAATAATCCCATTGTTTGATGAAAGGAAGATTGGTAACATCATATTAAATCCAAACTATAAACCATGGATGAATTTTCATCTTGCGCCTTCTTTTTATGATATTGCAAAATGGCAAGCGGGAAAAAATGTTGCATGGAATAAAGATATACAACTATCACCAACGGCGCAGGTATTATCACCATTTATAATTGACCGTTCAGGAATGTTGTGGGCAGGCACTGCGGGCTATGGGTTGCGTAAATACAATACAAAAGCGAGTAAGTTTAATTTGTATGCAGATAGTTTTAGTGTGCGGTTTATTGTTCCCGTTTCGCCAAATAATATTTTGTTGCTTAGCGCTTTTTCCGCGCAATGGGTTCGGCTTAAAAATGATTCTATTCAAAAAAATGTTTTTAGTAATATCAAGCTCACAAAACAAATTGGCAATGTTTTAATTTCTAAAACAGGCAAATATTGGTTTAGAAGTGATGAGGTTGGATTGTTTAGTTATGATGATAAAACCAATCAATACATAACATATCCATCTATTGAATTTGCGAACGATTGGGATTACCAGCCAATGATCGAAGACAGCAAAGGCGCAATTTGGTTTCCGCACAACGGCGGATTTTTTACAAGAATATTTCCTGCATCAAACAAGATTATAAAGTTTTCTATCAATAATAATCCTACAAAACCAATGTTGCCAAGAGCGCTTTGCACCGCTTTATATGAAGATACTGAAGGCAAATTTTGGATTGGCACTGAAGAAGGTTTTGCCGAAGTGATTTTTAAAAATAATGATGATGCTTTGCCAACAATAAAATGGTTTTATAATGACAGCACTAACCGCAATTCGCTTAACTATAATTATGTTTCCTGTTTTTTAGATGATCCGACCGAACCAAAAAAATATTTATGGATTTGCACCAAAGGCGGCGGCTTAAACAGGTTAGATAAAACGAATAACAGTTTTATTCACCTTACAACAAAAGATGGTTTGCCAAATGATGTTGTGTATGCGATTTTACCAGATGATGAAGGTAATATTTGGGGAAGCACGAATCATGGAATTTTCTGTTTATTAAAAAGCAAAAACGGTGAATGGATATTCAGAAATTTTACAAAAGCAGATGGCTTGCAGGATGATGAATTTAATACCGGCGCTTATGCAAAACTTCCAAACGGCAATCTTGCGTTTGGCGGCGTAAATGGATTAAATATTTTTGATCCGAAAGAAGTGCTCACATCTTCATTTACGCCAAATGTTTTTATAACCTCTATTCTTGTCAATAATCAGCCGGTTGAAGCGGGCGATAAAACAGGTGTTTTAAAAAATACAATTGAAAAAACAAAAACAATAACGCTAAACCATCTGCAGGATATACTTACACTTGAATTTTCATCACTCGATTTTACAAGGTCAGCTCAAAATAAGTATCGTTACAAATTGGAAGGCGCAGATAAAAACTGGATTGAATCAGGCACAAGACGCACCGCAACTTATCTGCATTTGCCTGCACGAAAATATACATTTAAAGTGCAGGGCAGCAACAGCCAGGGAATTTGGAGCAACAATCTTGCTGAATTAAACATCATTGTTTTACCGCCGTGGTGGACAACATGGTGGGCTTATACTTTATATGCTTTGTTGTTTGCAGCAACTATATTTTTTATTACACGCAGCTACCTGCGAAGGTTATTTTATAAACAACAACAACGCAATAAGCTGCTTGAACTGGAAATGCAGGCATTGCGTGCACAAATGAATCCGCATTTTATTTTTAATTGCTTAAGCTCTATCAACGGTTTTATTTTAATGAATGAAACGCAGGCAGCGTCAGATTATCTTACAAAATTTTCAAGGCTGATTAGAATGGTGTTGAATAATTCAAAGAAGTCATTGATTTCGTTAGAAGATGAATTAGAGATGCTGCGGCTTTATCTTGATATGGAAAATCTTCGCTTTAATAATGGCTTTGATTTTACTATTGATGTTGATAAAGTTATTGATGCGGAAAACATTTTTATTCCGCCATTATTGTTTCAGCCTTTTGCAGAAAATGCAGTGTGGCACGGATTGATGCATAAAAAGGAACGCGGCAAATTGCAAATAAGTTTAAGTGCAGAAGATGACGTATTGAAGTTTGTTATTAAAGATAATGGAATTGGTCGTGCTGCAGCAACTGAATTGCGCAGTAAATCTGCTGAAAAAAATAAATCGCTCGGTTTACAAATTACCAAAGAGCGTTTATCTTTAATTAACGGTTATGCAAGTGAAAAAACTTTTTTTGAAATTGAAGATGTGCAGGATGAAAAAGGCGATGCAACCGGCACCAGAATTTTGTTGAAGATTAAGTTTCGCGAAACAAATCACAATTAAAAAGTCAAAAGTAAAAATTCAACACATGAGCTATTACTTCTGGCTTTTAACTTTTAACTTTTGACTTCTTACCATGCTCACTGCCATTATTGTTGATGATGAACAAAAATGCTGCGAAACATTAAGCATATTGCTTTCACGTTACTGCGCAGATGTGCGTGTGCTTGCTGTTTGTAATTCGGCCGCAGAAGCTTTGAAAGAAATTCAATCTCAACAACCGCAACTTGTTTTTTTAGATGTTGAAATGCCGCACATGAACGGCTTTGAAATGCTGGAGCAATTACCGCAAATAAATTTCGAATTAATTTTTACTACAAGCTATGATCAATATGCTATTAAGGCCATTCGCTTTAGCGCACTTGATTACTTATTAAAACCAATTGACCGTGAAGAATTAATCAAAGCGGTTGATAAAGCCATTCAAAAAAAACAAAGAATAACTCCATTGCAGTTAGAAGTGTTGTTGCAAAAGCTGCATCAGCCTTCTTCATCTATTTTAAAAATTGCCGTACCAACAATGGAAGGTTTGCAAATGATAAGCGTTTACAATATCATCAGTTGCGAATCAGACAGTAATTACACCATCATCTTTCAAAAAAATAATCAAAAGCTCATAGCATCACGCACGATGAAAGAAGTGGAAGAGATGCTTGAAGATCATCCTTTTTTACGTGTACATCGTTCGTATATTGTAAACCTGAATGAAGTAAATAAATATGTTAGAGGTGAAGGTGGTTATTTACTAATGAGTGATGGCAGCAAAATTGAAGTTTCAAGAAGTTATAAAGATGTGCTGCTAAAAAGATTACAACCCAAACGGTATTAACCAAAATCCTTCACTCATTCTTTCTGTTCATTCACACATGCAAACTGCGTTTCGCTCAATGCCGTTATTGCAACAGTTATTCTCAATATAGATTTAGCGTTAAATCATTTTATTCTTTTTGTTTTTAACTGTATGCTTATGAAAAAGTTTGTACGCTTTGCAATTGCCGCTTTATTAGTTGCCGGTTTTTCATCAACTACATATTCTCAAACAAATATTACTTACGAATTTTCCGGGAGATTTCAATGGGTTTGTCCCATTGGAGTTGACAGTGTAACACTGCAACTGTGGGGCGCAGGCTCAAACGGTACAGGCAGTAATAGCGGGGGTGGCGGCGCTTTCGTGCAAACCACTTCGATTCCTGTTCAGGCGGGTGTAACTTATATTATAAAAGTCGCAAGTAACCAAGATGCCTTCTTAAACGATTCACTGTACAGCAGTTTCGGAACAGCGAATACCGTTCTTGTCAAAGCTTATAGCGCTGACATAAATGGAATTTTACATCCGCAGCTTGGTGCACCGGCAAGCAGCGGGCAATATGTAGCCATTTCTTACGGCGGAGGTGACGGAGGATATAACCAGTATAGCGGTGCTGCTGCCGGCAGCAGTTGTGGTAAAGGTGCTAATGGTCAATACGCATTTAACGGTGTTGTTAACGGCGGTTTAGGTATATGCGGGGCAGGCTCCGGCGGCGATTATAATGGCAGCAGTTACAATGGTCGGCAACCGGGAGGTGGCGGCGCCAGCGGATTTGGTGGTTATCCTGTGGGTAACGGTGGCTACGGCGAAGTAATTCTTACTTACACCTGCAACGCAAATGCAGGACAAATTACCAACGCACATACAATTACTTATCCGCCTGAAATGGCGCCAGACAGCATTAAAAACATAAGTTATACAGGCTCAAATGCAGTAACATTTTTATGGCAGCAAAGCACAGACAATTCAAATTTTGTTACAGCAAAAAATAATGTAAATGCGCTTTCTTACAGGTTTGACCTTGACAGCACTCAAACTACTACTTATTACAGGCGATTGAATAATGGCTGCACTTCAGATAACAGTTTTGGCAATGCCACAAATACAATTCAAATAAAAGTTTTCAATTCAACCAATGGCAGAAATGGTAAGATTACAGGTTACGTTCAAAGCCGCAACGGAACAGCTATTGCTAACCGAAAAGTATATGCGCAAAGTTTAACGCCATTGAAAGGCAGGTCAGTTGGTTTTCTCGACAGCGCTTATACGGATGACCAGGGAAAATTTATTATTGACAGTGTTTTTTATGGTGACAAAAACAATGGTGATTCAGCAACAGTCAGGTTTAATGTTTATCCTGATACATCGTATCATCATTCGTACAATCCGTCAAGCATAAAACTTTCACTTTCTGCAAGCAATCCGCAGTATGATATCACACAACATTTTCTTGACACAACAACATTCGCTGTTACAGGTCAGGTTACACAAATTTGTTACGGTTGTTTAAACGGCAAGAATAAAGCCGATACAATTACAGGCACTGTTGATAGCGTGAAGATTGTTGGTATAGGCCAGAACAACAACATCAACCACAAAGAAGCAGACTCAACTTATACAGGCTGGCAAAAACCGCCGGGCAAGTATGGCAGCTACGGACTTATTTACCAGGAGATTGATAATTACACTGTAACACCAACATTTAAAAACAATAAGATCATTCCTAAAGACACAACTTTTTATGTTGACGGCAATGTGAGCAATATAAATTTTGTTGATACCACCACGCATGTTATATCAGGGTTTTTTGGTGCCGGATGTAATGATGTAATTGGTACAGCAGTGCTTGAGTTTTATGATTCGTTACCATATAAAGTAAATGGTAAAGTAAAACCTTCTGAATTCAGGAAACGAGTTACAACAGATTCATTAGGCAACTATTCTATCAGGCTTCCCGCAAGAGCATATAATGTAAAAATTATTAGTGTGAATGTGAAAGATCCCATTGATCCTTCAACAAAGCAATCAACAATTATTTCTTATTTTAACGCGCAACCGGCAAGTTCTAAGTACAAGGATATTACCACCAATAATAAAACATTAAATCTTATTTATCACCGGGCACCGCAAATGGCTGTATCAGGTTTGTATGATGATTCATCGAGAGTGGCAAATTGTTCTGCGTTTAAGAATTATGATTTTTGGCCGCAAAGCGTAAAACGACCAATCACTTTTACAATGTACCAGGGGCCGGTAAGTCGTGGTTGTTTGCTGGACACAGGAACTGTTTATGTTACCACAGATATTTCAAGCACTGTTGGCGTTTATAATAACGATACAGTAAAGTTTGCAAATGGAATTGGCGTTGATTCAATAGTGGCTGCGCAACCAAACACCGTAATCAATGCGAAAACAGGCACATACTCCAAGAAATTTTCAGCGACATACACTGATATTATAAACAGAAGTGTAAGCACCGATACTTCAAAACCTGCATTGCCAATTATTATTGTAACCGGTGCAGCAGTTGACCCGAGTGGTACAAATTTCGTAACAGTATCTCCGCAGATTCCACTTTTAGTGTTGCACGATCCTCCGGGTTCAAACAGTTTTTCAAAATGGTCGCAGGAAGTAAAAAGTTCGCAGGCAGTGAGCTTTAAAGCAGAAAAAGAAAATACAGAAGGTGGTTTTGTAAACGTTACGCTCGGTCTTAGCGAAATACTCGGCTTGTTTGTAGAATCGCCAATAGAATTTTGGGCTAAGGTTGATAACAATTTTAGTACAACCAATACAACAACCAATACTACGGAATCTGTTATCACCAATACTTCTGAACAGGAAATTGAAACAGCAGATGATGTTGCTTATATAGAAAGTGATGCGGATTTAATTTATGGCGCTGCATTAAATATTAATTATAAAATTGGAACCCAAATAGATTGGGACAGTGCTGCATGTAAAGTGCTTGATCCAAAACCAGTAATGGTAATGGATATTAAGAATGATACAACATCATTTTTATACACGCAAGGTTATATAAAGAACCAGGAAATTCCAAGATTGCAAATTGCAGCAGCAGCACAAACTAATCCTGATTCTGTAGCTTACTTTAACAATCAAATAAAAGTATGGCAGCAGTTAATTGATAATAACGAAGCAAATATTAAAGCAGGACAAGTATTGCAAAATTTAAGCTTTAGCAATGGTACATCACAATCCTATTCAAACACACTTGAAAATAGTTCTACGAATACTTATGATTTTGATCTTTCATTAAACCAGGATGTGGCAATTTCTTTAGGATTTGAAATTGCAGGAACCGGTGTTGACGGCGGCTACAATGTTGGATTTAAAATGACAACCGGAACAAGTATTTCTACTGAAAACAGTACATCAACCACAACAAGTTATACGCTGGCAGATAACAATGCCGGCGGCCCAACTTATGAAGGAGATTACCTTTCAGTGAACGTGAAAAAAGATCCTGTATATGGAACACCAATGTTTGAAGCAGTTGCAGGCGGCACACAGTGCCCGCATGAAGAAGGAACAATCGCATTAGATCATTCAGTAATTACTGCTGATGTTACAAACCAAACAAACATTAAAAAAGATACAGCCAACTTTACATTGTACTTAAATAATTTAAGTTATGATGCAACGCCTAATGGCAAACGTCCATACATTTTATTTTTAAATGCAGCAAGCAATCCTTCAGGCGCAACGGTTTTAATTGGCGGCACTTCAAGTCCTGATGGTGTTACATATGTCATTCCAAACAATGGTGGTGTGCAACCGGTAACTGTAAGTGTAATTCGCAATACATCGAGCGGTGTTTATACGTATAATGATCTTGAATTTATTATGACGGATCCATGCTTCCCTCCTGTTGTGCAGGGATTCTTTTCAAATCCGCATGAATACAGCAGCATTATTTTATCTGCGGATTTTCAATCGCCGGTTAGTAATATTAACTTAGTTAGCCCGGTAAATAATTGGGTGGCAAACCAGGCATCAAACAACATTATTCCAATAACATTTAATGGTTACGATACAACCAAGCTTACAAATGTGACGATGCAATACAGTGTTCCGGGCACAGGCAATTGGCTAACCGGTTTTACAATTCAAAGAAAGAACCTGGGCAAAACATCAACTACACAAAACTGGAACATTTCAACTCTTGCTGATGGCGCTTATATTATCAGGTTAAAAGTAAAAGATAAAAACAACAATGTTATTTATTCAAGATCAGTGAAAGGAACTATAGACAGGCAACCACCGCAATTATTCGGCACACCGCAACCTGCGAATGCAATTTATACAGCAGGCACGCAAATTTCTTTCAGTTATACAGAAAACATAAATACTACTTTAAAGAGCAGTATGGCAGAGCTGCGTGATATGACGACAAATAAAAAAGCAGATGTTGATCTTAGCGCATACAACAATACAATCATTATTACACCGCAAACAAGTATTGCAGGTAATATCGGGGATTTGTACAGAGTGATAATGGATAGCGTGGTTGATATACATGGTAACTTAAAAACAAGTGCAGATACTATTTATTTTACTGTGAATCCTTCAGTGTTTGCAACAGGTGCTGATGCGCTGAGTATAACTTCAAAAAGAACTTCAATATATGAAGATGCAGCCGGTACAATGGATGTGAAATTTACAAGAAACTCGCCTGCAACAACGCCGATAGTTATGTATTATAATATTTGCGGCAATACAAATTATATAACGGATTACACGGTTAATTATAACGCCGGTCAAACTGATGTTACCAACATTAACGGCGCAACAGGCACAATACTTTTACCAAAAGACAGCTCATCTGTAACCATGTATATAAAACCGGTAAATGATTCTGTTTTATCACCTGATAAAAAGATAACATTTACATTAAGCGCAGGCGGTGGTTACAGCATTGGCAGCAAGTATGCGGTTACTGATACAATTTTAAATCACAACACAGTGCCGCCAATAATCACCGCTGATAAATCAACAACATTATGTAGTGGCGATTCTGTAACATTAAGCACAAGCAGTAAAATAAATGGTGTTGCCGTTGCTTCTTATCTCTGGTCAACAGGTTCAACAAAGCGTACCATTACCGTTAAAAAAAGTGGATCGTACACTGTAAAAGTTACTGATGTAAATGGTTTGGTTGGTTACAGCGCTCCAACAGTTGTAACATTTATTTGCGGAAGCCCTGTTTCACTTTCAGCAAATGTATTGGATAAGAAAACTGCGGTGTTAAGATGGGATACCGTTTTATGCGCTAAAAAATATGTTCTGCAATACAGGCAATCCGGCAAAAAAACATGGACGAGTGATACAGTTATCAGCAACATTGATTCATTAAAAAACTTAAAGCCGAATACAACTTACGAATGGCAGGTGGCAAGCATTTGTCAATATCCGCAAATTATTATGAGCAGTTATACTGCAGGCGCAAACTTTACAACGCCGGCATCGTTTACAGATGTTGCAGTTTCCAACACAGCTGATTATACGAAAGCCGCTGCAGGCGACGGATTTTCTGCCGGCGTTTATCCAAATCCTGCAACAACAAATGCAACACTTGAAGTAAAAGGAATGAAAGGAAATTATTCTGTTGTGATAACCAATTTGCAGGGCACAACTTTGTGGAAAGCCGAAAATCTTCAGGATGCATCCATCAATTTGCCCATAAATAATTTGAGTGGAGGAATTTATATGATAACGATTGTTGATAAAGAACATATTGGCCGGTTGAAACTGATAAAGCAATAATGCTTCAATCATAAAAAAGCCGGGTTCAAAAACGAACCAGGCTTTTTTATATGAATAAGCGGAAACAATCGCAATCAAAAAATTAAGTTATTAATTTCCTCCTCCATCTTTCTTCGGCATTAATGCTTTTGGCTTTTGCGGAGTATCTGCGGGTTGTTTACTGTTGTCTTTCTTCGGCGGATTTTTACTGCCGCCATTCGACTGCTGATTTCCGCTTTCACCTGTCGGTGAAGTATTATCATCATACTGGTTTTGCTGCGTATTGCTTTCCGGAGTTATATTTTGCGGATTGGTGTTATCATATCCCTGCTCATAATCTGAAGACTGGCCATTGCCGATGTTATCACCTTGTGCACCTAAGTCTATTTGCGTATTATTGATATAATCGTAGTTAGGTTCATTAACGCCAACATCAGGTTTTGCAAAATCTGCAGTATCCGAATACGGAAGTGTTTTATCGTTCGCAACTTTATTATAAAAATATCCCCATACCGGCAACGCCGCAGATGCGCCTTGCCCGTTTGTTGTACTGCTAAACCGAATGAACCTGTCATCACAACCACTCCATACACCGCATAATAATTGTGGTGTATAACCAATAAACCAGGCATCACTGTTATCGTTCGTTGTACCTGTTTTACCGGCCACAGAACCTTTTACACCATAACTCCATATTCTTCGTCCGGTACCAAATTTTACAACGCCTTGCATCATATTGATAATAAAATATGCAGTTACATCACTAATAACTTCTTTGCGCTGGGATGTGTGCGTTTCCAGCACATTACCGTTCTTATCTTCAATACGCGTAATGTACATTGGCTTTACATTAAAACCTCTTCCGGGAAACATGCTGTAAGCCTGCAGCATTTCATACAAAGAAATTTCGCAGGAACCTAATGCAATAGATGGATAAGGCTGAATGTTTTTTGTTTGAACACTGCAATTTTTTAAAAAGTCAAGAAAGCGCTTTGCGCCCTGTCCATCATCAGAGCCGCTGAGTTGTTTCATGATGTATGCGGTTGCACAATTACGGCTCCACATTAACGCTTGGCTCATCGGCATTGTACGGCCAGTACAGGATGCTCCTGTTGCGGGCACCGTTCCATATTCGCCAAAACTTTGCTGTACATCCTGCACCATTGTATTAGGTGTAAAGCCGGCATCTTCTATCGCCAAACTATACAACAAAGGTTTTATAGTTGAGCCAACCTGCCTGCGTGTATTAATATTTACATGGTCAAATTTGAAGTTTTTGAAATCAATACCGCCAACCCAAGATTTTACATAACCACTTAAAGGATCCATCGACATAAAACCACACTCCAACATTTGCCTGCAATATTTTATAGAATCATATGGCGTCATTACGGTGTCTATCTCACGAGCATTGTTCCATGCAAAAACCTTCATGTTTGTTTTTTGATAGAAAGTCTTTTTAATGTCATCATCGCTCAAGCCTTGCTCTTTTAGATTTTTCCAGCGGTCGCTTACCTGCATGGCAGCATTTAAAACGTTTTCATGTTCTTTCCAAACAGAACCTGATTTTATATCGTGTTGCGAGTTGAGGATTTTCTGCATGTATGCCATGTGTTTAGCCACAGCTTCTTCAGCATACAATTGCATTTTGGGATTGATGGTGGTATAAATTTTCAAGCCATCCTGGTATAAATTATAATGATCGCCATTGGCTTTTGTATGCGTTTTACACCACTGTTTCATTTCTTCACCCAACACCATTCTAAAATAAGGCGCCAGCCCGGTATTTTCATTCAGTTTTTTGTAATTAAGTACAATGGGTTTTGCAATCAAAGCATCAGCTTCACCTTGCTTAAGGTAATCGCTGTTCACCATCTTATTAAGAATAAAATCCCTCCTGTCTTTTGCACGGGCCGGATACAAACGCGGGTTGTATGCGGTTGGCGCATTCACCATTCCTATTAATGTTGCTGCTTCAGAAACTGTTAATTGATCAGGCTCTTTTTGAAAAAAAGTTTTTGCTGCGTTGCGAATACCATATACGTTATCGCTGAACGGCACAGTATTTAAATACAGCGTAATAATTTCTTCCTTGGTGAAATTGCGTTCAAGCTTAATCGCAATAATTCCTTCTTTTATCTTTTGCGGAATTCGAACTAAAATATTTGTGGTATAATCGGTAAAAAGATTCTTTGCCGTTTGCATGGTAATGGTACTTCCTCCACCCTGGCTTCCTAATAAAAATACAGCTCTTGCCACAGATTTTGGATCAATTCCACTGTGATCGTAAAAACGTTCATCTTCTGTGGCAACAAGTGCCTGTATTGCATACTTGCTTATATCAGCATACTTTACATTCACTCTATCCTGCAAGTAATATTTTCCCATTAACGTTCCATCATCTGCATATACCTGGCTTGAGAGTGAGGCTGAAGGATTTTGCAATTCTTCAATAGATGGCATTTTACCTAACCAACCCAAATCAGCTGCAATAATTATTAAGATGGCTGTGCCAACACCGATAAAAAAAACTGACCATAAAATTTTTACAGACCTCTTTATACCTGAAGTTTTTTTCTTAGTTGCCGCTTTTTTGGGTGCGATTTTTTTAGCCATCTTTTTTTAATTAAAGTTTTCCCGGAAGAACTTTTTCCATTAAGGTTTTATAACCATTTAAATCTTTTGTATCATTTAATATATCAAGATTAGGCTGGCTGATAATTGTAAAGTTATATTTATCCGGCTTTAACCATGGAATGATTGTGCCCGCAGCATTGGGTTTTACTTTGTTTACATAGATCAAAGCCGATGCCGCATCTGTAAAAGGACCTAATAAAACGATACTTAATGTATCATTGATTTTTGCGTTTGTAATATTTATTTTCTGGTTATAAAAATTGATCTGGTTATAACGGTTAAATGCATTCTTCGTTTCGTTTGCATAAACCGGATCAACTTTGTTTAAAACAACTCCAACAAACTGCTGATCCGATGAATTAAACACATACGTTTTTACAGTTGTACCGCTAACTGTTTTCATTGAATCTACATTTGCTTTTACAACCTTGTCAGCAGGTTTTGTTACAACAGAGTCTGCTTTCTTAATTTCTTTTTTATCGATGATATTTTCAACAGGATTTAAATTTACAATAGGCGCAGGTTCATCTTCAGGTAAACGGGTAATTTGCAAATTGGTAAGATATGCTTCAATTTCAGAGCGACGATTTAATACATCGATCATTGTTTGTGCTTTTTGCGATAAAGGCGAGCTTGCAAATTGTGTATTTAACTGCGTGAGGGTTTCAATGGCAACACTATCTTCATGTTTTGTAACAAAATAGATCGATTCAATATACAATAGTTGAGGAGTCCAGTACGAATTACCATATAAACTATCAGCGGCGGCCTTAGCTGCTTTAGCTTCTTCAAACTTTCCTTCAATAAATAATTCGTAAATTCTTTCATACTCTTTTGTAGCGGCATCTTCCTGCTTTATTATACTTATCGGATGCGGATTTGAAAGCATTTTAGAATATTTCCCATCTTTATATTTTGCGTTTAAAGCAATAAGCGCGGAATCAGCTGAAGTTTTCCTGCCAAGCTTTGTGTTACAATAATAGAGATCATATAAAACTTCTTCTAAATGATCATTTTCAGGAAAACGTTTTAATAAACTGTCGTAAGAATTAATAGCAGCATTATAATCTTCCAGCTCATTTTGAAATTGCTGACCGTTATTAAAGAAAGCCTCAATTATCCTGTTATTTGATTCTTTCATTTTATCGTCAGTTAATGGAAGGTAAGCAACTAAAGCATCATACGTAATCTCTCCGCCGTTCATTAAATTTTCCTGTATGCCGGCAGATGAAAGTGGTTGTGTACTTAAACCAATATCGTTTGCACCCGAATCTGCGGGTGCATCCGGATTGCCCTGGCTTGCCGCAGCAATTTGTTTGCTTACCGCATCCATCCTTCTCCAGTTATCTACATCCGGCCTGTTGCCCCATGATGATCTGAATGAACTAAACCCACTTGCTTTTAAAGAATTGTTATTGAAATACCAATCGCCTTTTGCAGCAGCCTGGCCGGCAAATAGATCACCGCCCGATGAGTTATCGCCTCCCCCGCCCAACTGCACGGCAGGGTTTACAAAGGTTGAAGTATCATCTTCTTTCAAACCCTTTTCTTTTCTTAACTGCCTAACCATTTTTTTTACATAAGCAACGCGTTGCGATTCGGGCATACGGGCAACGGTTTGTAAACTATCTTCTGCTTTAATAGTGGCGATATTTGCTGCGATCACCTGCAATGCTGTTAATCTTTCTGTTAAGCGCTGCTGGTCATCAGCAGAAACAAGACTGCTCATATCAACACTATCATAATCGTGTTTCGCTGCTTCATAATCAGGGCGCAGATAATCCAAATCACCCAACATCATAAAGCTTCTGCTTCTTTGTACAGGATTATTTACATTATACTTCACACTTTTTTTCGCATATAAATGAGCTTGCGGATAATCTTTATCATCCATTGCAACCTGGGCTGCTGTATAATAAATAAGATCGCGATAAGCAACATAACGGTCTTTTTTTGCAAGCTGCATTAAAGCTGCAATTTTTTTCTGAACGATATCCGCCGAATCCGGCGATGCATTTATCGCATTCAAACTTGCATATACTGCAAGAAACGGCTCGACCGTATGATCAGCACTTCGTGTGAAATATTTTTCAGCATCTTCACGATCGTTTTCAAGCATATATAATTGACCTGTTAAATATTCACGGCGTGCTTTATCCTGCTTGCTGTTATCCATGTTTGTTGCCTTGCTTAAATGAAAAGCAGCACTATCATATAACCTTGACTCATAAAATAAATAACCGATGGTTTCATGCAGTTCAGGCTGCAAACGTTCAGGAAAATTTGGGTCATTGCTCAACATCTGCAAAATTGAAGATGCTTCTGAAGTTTTTCCTTCATCAATATAATTTTTGGCAACCCAGATCAGGTCTTCATTTCTTCGCGGCGGTTTAGCCAACAAACTTTTTTTCTCTTTGGTGGAAATAGAAAATTCAGTGCTGTTTGCGTTGCTTCCAATTGGCAGATCATAACCTTCATCTTTCGGCGCGAATGCATAATTTATGTACAAGAAAACATGTTCTGCAGAATCAAAATTTTTGCGCAGGTAATATGCTTTACCCATTAAAAAATATAAGTCATCAATCCAATCATTTCTTAAATCATGCAGTAAAATGCCGGCATTACACTTATAAATTACACTGTCAATATCCGGATCGGCGGAAGTTGCATCAAGTGTATAATTATAGTAAGGAAGCAGCCTGGTATAATCATCTTTGAGACCTTGTTTTGCTCTTTCAATAATTTGCTCAAGCCTCAAGTGCGCATTAAAGTAATAGTTGTAATGAGTAATGGTATTTTGATAAAATTTCTTGCCTTTTGATATTTTATCTTCAGTAGTTTTTTCAGAACCTAAAGTGCGGTTTTCATATTTTTCAGGTTTTTTAAGATCAATTGTAGTGCCTGGCTGGGCATTGGCGCTAAAACAAGCCTGGAGACAGATGAAAAATAATAAAAGATAACCGGCAATCCGCATGCAGCAAATATTCTAATTAATAACTGAATTGAGGCTGTTTTATTTTAAAAATACAGTTATTTTTCATCTGGAATTCTTTTGTTTTTCATTGATACTTAAGATTCGTCATAAAATCTCAACTGCTTATAGATTTAAATTTTATAGCGTACTTTCCGGTTAGATAAATAACCTTTGCAAAAATGGTTTTTGCAAGCGTATGGCGGAAACAATAACAAATACAACTTTAAAACGGCGACGAAACCGTTACAGGCTTGTGATAATGAATGACGATACTTTTGAAGAAGTCATCAAATTTCGTTTGTCAAGATTAAGCGTTTATATGGGGCTCAGCGCAATTTTTGTTTTAATGGTTGGTTTAACGGTTGCTTTACTGGTATTAACGCCGCTGAAATATTATATTCCCGGTTCATCTGAAAATGGTGAAGCCCGCAGAGAACTACAAACATTAAAAATAAGAACAGACTCTATGGAGCAAGCTTTGAAATATAAAGACACTTATCTTGATGGTTTAAAAAAAGCATTGGGTGCAGGCAATGCAATAGCTGATACTGCAACGCTTAAAATTCCAAAGACTGAAGTTTCTAATGATTGAAAACAAAAGCAATAAAAATACTTCGAACAAAGTTTTGCTGTTGAGATATGCCGGCATTGGCAGCCAATTGCTGGCGGGTTTAATGATCACTGTTTTTTCAGGTAAATGGTTAGATGATAAACTGCATTTTTCATTTCCCGTTTTAATATGGCTGATGCCGCTTGTTTTTATAGTAGGTATGATATTAAAAGTTATAAACGACACATCAAAAAATAAAAATGAATAAAACCGTTTTCAGAGAATTTTTCAGACCGATCATTTTGTTTTTTATTTTAATCAACGCGCTTTGCATTACTTTTTCAAGCCGGCTTAATACAAAGGGTATTGATAGCGATGTTTTAATAATTGGAAATTTGATCTTATTTCTTCTTACTATAATTGCCTGCTTTATTCATATAAGAGCTTTAAAAAATAATAACGCTTATGCTTTTGTAAGAGGTATAACATTAGCTTCGTTCTTAAAACTTATCATAATTGCAATAAGTGTTGCAATGTATTTTACAATTGCTGAAAAACATAGTGTTTATGCAGTTGCAATTGTAATGGCATTTTATATTGTTTATGCAATTTTTGAAGTGAGGGGTGCAATGAAACTTAACCGTGAGAGAAATGCCAAAAACTGAACATCCTTTACATGCATTAAATTCTTACTTACCTGATAATTGTTTTGAACAAGTTGTATTTTTCTTACAACACTACAAAGTACATTTAACCATAACAGCACAGCGACAATCGGTACTGGGAGATTACCGGAATGCAATACAGGGCAAAAATCACCGGATCAGTATTAATGGTAATTTAAATAAATTTTCATTTCTTATTACATTATTACACGAGTTAGCTCATCTGCTTGCTTTTGAAACTTACGGTAATCGCATATTAGCGCATGGCAAAGAATGGAAATTTATTTATAGTGAATTGTTGAAAGATTTTATAAACAGAAGGGTATTTCCCGAAGATATTGAACATGCTTTGCAGGAATCAGTACAAAATCCTGCGGCCAGTAGTTGTGCAGAAGAAAGTTTAATGCGTGTATTGCGTAAGTATGATGAAAATAAAAAAAACATTTCGCTG
>JAFBAF010000049.1 GCA_019247895.1 Parafilimonas sp.
GCTTTCATAAAACCGGTTGTTTCATTGGTTTCAATTGCTCTTGCTACATAAGTCATAGGCAACTTCGCTACTTTATAATTCAAATTTTTTTTCTTCGCTTCGTTTTCACTTAAACCAATCCTACCCAATTGCGGGTCCGTAAACATAGTATAAGGAACAAGCCGATTCTTTATTGATTCATTTGCATTAATAAAAAGATTGTGGTAGATAATGAGATAGTCATTGTAAGAAATATGCGTGAATTCAGGGCCGCCTTTTACATCACCTAAAGCGTAAATGCCTTCAGCATTTGTTTCGAGTTTTTCATTTACAATAATATGTCCGCGTTCATCTGTTTTAACACCTGCGTTTTGCAAATTCAGCTTATCAGTATTTGGTGTTCTTCCGGTTGCGACTAATACATGTGTGCCGGTTGAAGTTTTCATTTCATTATCAACGAATATATCAACGACAATTTTTTTATTGTCAGATGAAACTTTGTTAAACGAACAATTTGTATAAATCTCAATGCCTTCATCTTCTAAATATTTTTTTATTTCATCAGCGACATCTTCATCTTCTCTTGATAAAAATCTTTCCGAATGCTCGAGCATAGTAACCTTACTTCCAAAGCGGCGAAACATTTGTCCGAACTCCAGTGAAATATAACCTGCACCAATAATTATCAAATGTTCGGGCAATTCTTCCAACTCCATTATAGTTGTTGAATCAAGATAATGAACCGTATCAAGCCCATGAATTTTCGGAATAGTTGGCTTGCCGCCGGTATTAATAAAAATTTTATCAGCTGTGAGATTTAATTCCGCTTCATCATTTAAGAAAACCTTTAATTCTTTATTGTTTACAAAACTTGCTTCACCAAAAATAATGTCAAGATTTTCTGTTTTGCGCAAACCTTTTTCACCGCTATTTCTAAAATCCTGCACTATTTGATTTTTTCGTTCAATTACTTTTTTAAAGTCCAGTCGAACATCTTTCACACTTACTCCAAGGGGTTCGCTGGTTTTAGCAAGATGCATCCTGCGTGCAGAAGCAATCATAGTTTTGGTTGGCGTACAGCCATCATTTATGCAAGTGCCGCCAATAAATCTTTTTTCAATAATTGCTGTTTTCAAGCCTTTTTTAGCCAGTTTTTTTGCAAGTGGTGTTCCTCCTTGCCCTGAGCCAATTACTATAGCATCATAGTGTTTCATATAACTATTGCGGTAATTTTATTTAAAGTAAATGATTTGATGCAACAGAATATAATTTTTTTGTGTCTTGAGATTTATACTTTATTTTGCCGGCGACTATTTGCGTTTGAAACAGCTTGCAACCATATCATTACTCCTACTTTTATTATTCAATTTTGTTGGGTACAGGTTACTGTTTTCTTTTTTGCAACAAAAAGCTGAGAGGAATATTGTTGCCAAAATTGATAAGCAGGAGTATAATGATGCCGATCTTATCACACTTAGCGTTCCACTTTCCATGCCTTACTTAACTGACTCAAAAGATTTTGTAAGCAAGGATGGCGAAATAACATTGAACGGAAAAGTGTATCATTACGTAAAGCAAAAGATTTCCCAGGGAAATTTGATACTAAAATGTTTGCCTGATGAACAACAAACGCATTTGCAAAATGCTAAAGTAAATTTCTTTAAGCTGGCTAATGAATTGCAAAATAGCTCACCGTCTAAAAGATCAGGCGATAACAGCCAAATAACAAAACTTGTTTTAAGCGATTATGAAGAAATGCAAACAAGTTCAATTCGTTTCTATTCAGCTCAATCAACTGCTACATCTTATTTTAATAACGCATCTTTCGCAATAGAAAAAGGGGAAGGTGTAATGCCTGAACAGCCTCCCGAAGCTTAATCACTATTCTTTTTTGCCGCAAATAACATGTGGTATTTGCCAATGCATGATGCTGCAATTCGCAGTATTGTAATTATTCGATTAATTTATTTACCAATCATTATTAATGCAACTAATTATTCAACGCACCTGCTTTTTAGTATTTATGATTTTAGGCTTTCAACTTACAACCAAAGCGCAAACAGATATTGATGCCATTATGATGGCGAAAAACAATTTCTGCGTGGGCGGCACTTACAGCCACAGCAGTTGGGATCATTATTGGGAAGGAACATTAAAAAGAGATAATCAAAATATTGGAACTATTTCAACCAATATGTATGCAATCATGGGAAATTATGGTATAACCAACAAGCTTAATGCAATATTTGGGTTGCCATATGTAAGCACAAAAGCATCCGAAGGAACATTGCATAATTCAAAAGGAATCCAGGATTTTTCATTATGGCTTAAGTGGATGCCAATTGAAAAAAAGCTGAACAAAAATTCGGTTTTTTCATTGTATGGCTTAGGCGGATTTTCAACTCCTGCAAGTAATTACCAGGCAGATTATTTACCGCTTACATTAGGCTTGCACAGTACCACATTTTCAGCAAGATTAATGGCAGATTATCAGTATAAAGCATTTTTTGCAACAGCTTCCGGCACCTATCAATACCGGAACAATATTAAAATAGACCGAACTTCTTATTATACTACCGAAATGCATCTTACAAATGAAGTTGAAATGCCTGATGTAGCGGGTTATAATGTAAGAACAGGTATCAGAACTTTCAGGGTAATTGCTGAAGCATTTTTTCAGCAAAACTTTACGTTGGGTGGTTTTGATATTACGAGGAACAACATGCCTTTTCCAAGCAACCGTATGAATTCAAGTGCTGTTGGTGCACATTTTAAATATACGTTCGTTAAAAAGTTGCCTTCACTTTCTTTAGAAGCAGGCGGCAGTTATATTGTTGACGGCAGAAATGTTGGGCAGTCAACTGAGTTTAACGGCTCTGTTTTTTATATCATTCCATTCTCTCACAAAAAAGTTGATGCTTCACATTCCTGCAAACTTTGCGGATTACGCTAATTCACAAACTACAAACATGAGAAAGATTTTTTTTATAACAATTAGTGCTGTTTTAAGTATTGCATTATATACATCATGCTCAAAACATATTGAAGGCAGAACCGATAATATTCCTGCGCTGAATCCTGTTTCGCAGGATTTAGATGCGGGTAAATGGAAACCAGTTTTATTATCAAGACCTGATTCATTCGCCGTTGCTACACCTCCTCTAACTAATTCAGGAGCTTATCTCGCAGACCTGAATGAAATAAAAGGTTACCAGCGTAATTTAAGCGGAGATGACATTGCCAAAATTCGCTATTGGGGTGCCGGTGGCGTTTTAAGATGGAATGAAATCATCCGGGAATTAGTTGCAAAACATAATTTGCCTCCCTATCAAAATGAAGACGGAACTTACCCGATTCCTAATTCATTAAATCCATTTAACTATCCGCAATTCCCGTTTTCAAATCCACCGTTTGCAGCACGTGCATACGCCTATTTAAGCACTGCACAATATGATGCATTGGTTGCATGCTGGTACTATAAAAAGCTATTTAATCAACCCGCACCTTATACGGTTGATTCATCTGTAAATGCAATGAATGGAAGAACAGATTTACCATCTTATCCATCAGAAGCGGGAGTGTTGGCAGGTGTAACATCAGAAATAATGAAGTTGATGTTTCCTACTGAAGTTGCATTCATCCAGCAAAAACTGGATGAGCAGGAATTAGCCACCATTCAAAGCGGCACAGCCACACGTACAGATATTAAAGCTGGCGAAGCTTTAGGCAGGCAGATCGCTTCTGTATTTACCGCAAGAGCAAAAGCAGATCATGCAGGAGCAGCCGTTGGTAACCCGGATCAATGGAATGCATTAGCAACAAATACCGCCGCAAAAGGAGAAACACCATGGTACAGTTTGGAGACTCCGCAACGTCCACCGATGTTGCCTTTATATGGTAATGTATTGCCATTTTTATTTGATTCATTAACGGTAATTCAAATCCGTCCCGGTGCACCTTATTCAACAAAGAGCAATGATTTTATGCAACAAAATCAAGCTGTGTACGCTCAAATAAAAAGCCCTTCAAGAGAGCAAAACCGGATTGTGCAATATTGGGCTGATGGT
The DNA here is from genome assembly GCA_019247895.1 of Parafilimonas sp. GTDB lineage: Bacteria > Bacteroidota > Bacteroidia > Chitinophagales > Chitinophagaceae > Parafilimonas. Next base: position 4,047 of record JAFBAF010000049.1, read on the forward strand.
GTTGGAACATATACGCCTGCCGGGCATTGGAATGCAATTGCTTCAGAAGATTTCATTAAACAAAATTATAGTGAAGTGCGCTGGGCACGTAACCTGGCATTATTAAATATGGCTGAAATGGATGCAGCTATTGTGTGCTGGAACACGAAATATTATTATTTCAATCCGCGCCCATCGCAGGTAATACCGGATGTAAAAACATTAACCGGCGTTCCAAATTTTCCTTCATATATATCCGGCCATTCAACATTTAGTGAAGCGGCTGCAACTATATTGGGGCACATTCTCCCTGCAAATGCAAGTGTTTATGAAGCTATGTCGGAAGAAGCGGCGAATTCAAGGTTTATATCAGGCATACATACAAAAATGGATTGTGATTCAGGCATGGTGGCCGGTAAAAAGGTTGGTAACTACGCAGTATTAAAAGCGCAGCATGACGGAGCAGAATAAATTAATAATATAATACAAGCAAAAATGACGCTGTTATTCTTAACGGCGTCAACTTTAAAAAACTGGAAAAAAGTGATAAATAAACATAATACAAGCAGAGACGCTGTTATTCCTGGCAGTGTATTTTTTATAATTCAAATTGAATTTTAAAATGAAAAGATTTGACTTTCTATTCTTGGTTGTTAGTGTGCTAATATTCGCATCATGCAATAAAAAAGATTATAAAACAGTAATGCATGATCCTGATTTGTATTGCAAAACCATGCATGAGCTGAACTATGTAATTATTTATGACATCTTCAATCCGCCTGTGGCCTCGAGAGTTTTCGCGTACTCAAATTTGGCGGCGTACGAAACACTTTCAAAAGAAGGTAAACACTATGCTTCACTTGAAGGCAAAATAAAAGATCTGAAAAATATTCCTTCACCGGCAAAACCTGAGCAGGTTGATTTTCCATTTGCTTCAATTATAGCAATGACAAAAGTGGGCAAAACCTTTACTTTTTCCGAAGCAAGAATGGATGCACTCATCGATTCCATAAAAACTCTGGCAAAGAACACAAACATGACAACAGAAATGTTTGATAGCTCTGTAAGTTACGGAAACCGTGTTGCCGACTCAATTCTTGCATGGAGCAAAAAAGATAATTATGGTAAAACACGCGGATCAAAATTTACAGTAACCGGTTTAGATGGCCATTGGTCACCTACACCACCGGGTTATTTTGATGCAGTTGAACCAAAATGGCAAACAATAAGAACACTGGCTCTTGATTCAGCTAACGTATTTTCTATAAATCCGCCACCAACGTTTAGTAAAGATTCAACCAGCGAATTCTATAAAATGGCAAAACAGGTGTACGATACTGTAAATGCATTGAGTGATGCGCAGAAATGGCAGGCAAATTTCTGGGATTGCAATGGCTTTAAAATGCACCAGGAAGGACACGTAATGTTTGCAACAAAAGCAATGACGCCACCCGGGCACTGGATGGAAATTATAGGAACAATAAGTAAAAATGAACATGCTGACTGGTATCAAACTGTGTTTAATTACACTGGTCCGTCAATCGCAATGTTTGATGGTTTTATTGCATGCTGGTATTATAAGTATTACTATGATATGATAAGACCGGAAACGTATATCAATTTATACATTGATCCAAACTGGAAGCCTTTTTTGCAAACACCGCCTTTCCCGGAATATATCAGCGGTCATTCCGTAATTTCTTCGGCTGCTGCACAATTTTTAAAACGAGTGTATGGCGATAAAATGTCTTTCATAGATTCTTCAGAAAGAGATTGGGGCATTAAAGACAGAACTTTTACATCGTTAAGCCAATGCTCATGGGATGTTTCTTTAAGCAGGTTTTATGGTGGTATACATTATTATAAAGCAATTGTTGAAGGAAGAAATGAAGGAACTAAAATAGGCGATCTTGTTATGGATAAATTGATGGCTTCAAAAAAAGAAGTTGCAAAAACGAACTAACAAATTTTAGAAGATGAGGGCAGAGATGGAGAAAAAAATTTATTATACCCTGCGTGTTGCAAGTGCGATGTGTTTTATTGGGCATGGCGCATTCGGAATAATCACAAAAGCAATATGGTGTAATTATTTTGGTGTGTTTGGAATTGATCACGCCACTGCGTATACATTAATGCCTTATGTTGGAGCGATAGATATTATGATGGGTCTGCTAATTATTTTTTACCCGTTAAGGATTGTTTTTGGCTGGTTGGTTGTATGGGGATTTTTCACAGCCTCTTTACGCCCTTTATCAGGTGAACCTTTTGCTGAGTTACTTGAGCGTGCCGGTAATTGCGGCGCGCCTTTGGCTATGCTGTTGCTAACCTATTCTTTTAACAGCAAGTGGCTGAAGCCTGTAACTGCTAAGCAAATCCAAATAAGCGAAACAACTACCAGGCATTTAAAATTATGCCTGCGTATTGTTGTGTGTTTGCTTTTCATTGGTCATGGATGGTTGAACATAATTGAAAAGAAATCTTTGCTTGATCAATATCATGCATTAGGATTTTCTAATGTGGCAGGTGTTGCACATGTAATTGGTTCGTTTGAAATTCTTGCTGCAGTATCTTTTTTGTTCAAACCTGTTTCTTCAGTGCTGTTAATATTTTTTATCTGGAAAATGTTCAGCGAATTATTTTATCCGCATTGGGAAATATTCGAATTTATCGAACGCGGCGGAAGCTATGGAGCTATTCTCGCTTTATATTTTCTTGCAAGGCCATCATCAGTAATACATTATTCCATAAAAAGCGTGATGACGTAGCACCGGTTTATTTGTAGAAAAGTTTTTAAGTAATAATACAAGCTAACGGGATGTGTTTCTACACATCCTTTTTTATATTAGAGCATTTGTTATTGTTCTCACTTCTTCGCGATGACCCGTCGTCCATATCTCCTCCCTACTTCCTTGCTACTTCCTTCATACCTGGTTACATATGCTGTATGCTTTAAAAATGCATCATTCAGGTTTTGTAACACGCAATGAAATGTTGTTGAACAATCCCTGAACTTGCTTTGCACTTTTTCTCTTGAAACAAAAAGTACACAAAAAGTTCAAGAAAGGATGATATGCAGCACATCCTTTCATACGCCTTTATCAAGCGGTTATAGTATCGCTTTTCAGCAGTTTGTTTATGGCTCGTTTTTATTTTAACCCGGTTTAATATTGTTTGTGTGTCGCAGATCTTATTCCTTATGTCTTGTTTTTAGTTCTGCCTTTAAACACTGCATCACACAACTTTTTCACCTTATGGCAATTGTATTCTTGCCGCAAACGTATTTCCCTGTGCCCGTAATGAATGCGTTGTTTGGTTTGAATTGGTATTTCTCAGCGCCTGTGCGGAGAAATGTACCGGTCCATCGCCATCATACCAACACATAATTTGCATATCAGGCGAGCTTGTTGTACTTAATGCATTCAAGAAATTAGTGGTAAGGGTTGTTGACGGTGTCCACTGGCCCAGCTCATTAGAATTAATTGCTTTGTTTGGGATTTGGCTTTTTAAGTACGCCATTACCTGCCCCATTTCCCCGCTGATATTATTTTCATCTATCGTCGTTGGGTCACCTAACGAAACATCCCATCCCTGTACATACTGGGGCTCATACCAGTGCATGTTTATAAAATCAATACCTGAATATTGTGAAACTTTAGAGCTCCACTTAGTTACTTCGTCTGGTACTCCGTATGTATGGAGCTCAGTGATAGAATGCAATGGTAAACACTTGGCCACAAACGCATCAGCTGCAGCCTGGTTTTGTGTAGATTGCAGCCACTGGTAAGTCAGGTACACAAGATTCCTGCAATAAAACCCGCCATTCGTGCATGGTATGCTTGGCGTCAGGCCATGGCATACTGCCGCACCACTGCTTAATATATCCACATATTTGGTTGCATTACTTGTTGTCACCTGTACATAGTTGCTGTTGCCTTCTTCGTTTTCCATCACAACTAAATCCGGGTACACATGCCCGTCATGGTTATAAAGGTAACCTAATACATTAGAAAGAAAAATCGCATAATTAGACCCTGTAGGGTAGCCAAGTCCGGGGCCATTGGGATTGGCATTATCAGGGTTGATCCAGTTAACATTAAAAAGCACCTTTAATCCAGCATTCTTATATGCACTGAAGGTGTTCACTAAGTTTGTTTTATACGGTTCTCCTACGGGGTCATTTATCCAGGCTTCATGATCTACTGCCATCCTCGTGTAGGCCACATGAATTTCGGTGGTTAAATAAGAAACTGCGGTGGTCGTATTCAGGTTATAACAATACTGCAGGTTATTGTTTATATCGACAGGAAACGGGTAGCCGGGGAAAGGATCCGTTGACCCCTGAACACGTGATGCACTTTTGTTAACTAATGCTCCGAATCTTAAACCAAGGCCGGTAGCGGTCACCGTATTTGATGTTGCATTGCTGTGAACGCTTGATAGAGTATCTGTTTTTTTACAGGAGGCCACCAGGATAAAAACACTGACGATGATGGGTAAAGTTTTTGTACGCATGGTATATGTTTGTTAGTTTAAAAATGAGTATGATAATCATTAGGTCACTCTGCCTCTTTCAACTTGACTGCTTGCTTTCACTTACTGTTAATAGCTAAGCCACCGGCTCCTCATCGTCACTACTTCTCGTTTTCACACAGCAGTTTTAAAATTAAATATAACCAAAGGCCATGAAAAGAAATACCGTATTTTCCCGGTATGCAGCTTACCCTCTTTTAAATAACTTACACATGAAAATATAAGGCGGTGTAATAGGTTGAAAATATCGTAGTGAACAAATTTGTAATTACAGTTATTCTTAAAAC
>JAFBAF010000144.1 GCA_019247895.1 Parafilimonas sp.
CCTGTTATTACTACTCTTCGCATTTAAATTAGTTTGTGCGCTTCTCCGGCTTTTTAAAATACAATTGATTCAAGCCTTTTTCGTATGTTTTCCAATTGTAAGCTTGCATCTTAAAGTAGATTTATTAAGATAATTCAAGCAATAAAAAACAAATATCAATATAACTTGACAAATAGCAAACTTACCTTCATTAATTTGATTTATTTTAAAATAAAAAACCGCCAAAGGGCGGTTTTTTATGAAATCGTTTTTATAATTTATGGGTTATTATTACCACCGTTATCATTTGAATTAAGTGTAAGCGGATAACCGTATGTACCATCATAACCGGGATAAACGCCTTCAAGCCTTACAGTGCCATTAGAATTATTCAAAACGTTTTTTAAATCTTCAGTTGAATTTACATCTTGTCCGTCAACACTTGTAATAATAAATCCTTCCTGTATACGTGTATTTTTTAATAAGCCATTGCCTAATTGTTTTACCTGTACACCACCGGTAATGTCATTTTTGCGGGCTGTCTCTTTATCAATGGTGACAAGCTGGCCGCCAAGATTATCGAAAGTTGTTTCTGTTTTTACAACATCATAATTACCGGATTTATTCTTTAAAGTAAGAGAAGCTGTATTTTCTTTACCATTTCTTACATAAGTAATAGTGATTTTATCACCTGGTTTGTAGCGTGCAACTTGTTCCTGCAATTCAGAACTACTGTTGATTTCAGCGTCATTGATCTTTGTAACAAAATCTCCTTTTTGAATGCCTGCAGCTTTTGCAGCACCATCGGTAGCAACACCGGTTACGAATATGCCGGGGCCATCTTTCACACCTTCCTGTTTTTTCTGTTCTTCAGGCGCATCATCCGGTAAATAATTTATACCTATATAACCTCTTTGAACAACCCCGAATTTGATGAGATCGTTCACAGCTTTCTTTACAATATTTACAGGTATTGCATACGAATATCCCGCATAAGAACCCGTTGGAGATGCAATGGCTGAATTGATACCGATCAATTCGCCTTCTGTATTAATTAATGCACCGCCGCTGTTGCCCGGATTTACCGCTGCATCTGTTTGAATGAATGATTCAATAGCCCGATCGCTTTTATTAATACCAATACTTCTTGCCTTAGCACTTATTATGCCCGCCGTAACTGTAACATCGAGGTTAAGCGGGTAGCCCACTGCAAGCACCCATTGACCAAGTTTCACATCATCACTATTGCCCATCATCATGTAAGGAAGATTAGTTGCATCAATTTTAATAACTGCAAGGTCAGTGTTGGGATCGGCACCGATTACAGTAGCTTTATATGACTTGCGGTTGCTGAGGGTTACATTAATATCACTCGCACCATCAATAACATGATTGTTGGTAATAATGTAACCATCCTGGCTCATTATTACACCACTGCCACTTGCCTGTTGATCAGGGATTGAATAAGAACGCGGGCCACCAAAAAACTGGAAGAACGGATCATCCTCTCCAAACATATCGCCGAAGGGATTTTTTTGTTTTGATGCAACCGTAGTGCCTTTAATTTTTGTTTTTATATGAACCACAGCAGGTGTGGCAGATGTGGCAGCAGCAGTAAAATCGGGAATACCGGTTGGTGCATCTTTATCAAAAAAGCCTGCATAATTTACAGGTACTTTTCCATCGCTCTGTAATGCTACAGATTGATTGCGCAACCATGTGCCATAGCCCCAAACGCTTAATAAAGATGTAGCGATGCTGATGGCAACGATAAGGAAAACATTTTTTAATTTCATCTTGTGTAAAATTTTTGATTAACTCTTTTTAAGGCGCTCAATAAATATGCCTTTCTGATAACAAAATAACAAAGCTGTTTAAAAGTCAGCTCACAACAAAAATCCATTTAACAAAGATTTGACGAAGGTTATCGTAGACTGAAATTATTTCATAATCATCTAATCCTTGTGTAAATTTAATACGTAGTTCATACGCCTTGGTTTTATGGAAAACAATTATTACAAATTTATAACGAGATGGAAAATTGAAGCATCAATTAATGATGTATGGTATGCCATTTATAAATCTGAAGAATGGCCTAATTGGTGGAAAGGTGTTATACAAGTAAAAATTATTAAAGAAAATGATGAACAAGGTATTAATGGCATTCGCCAATACAAATGGAAAAGTCTTTTGCCTTATACTTTATCTTTTAAAATGCAATTAATAGAAAAGAGAGACTTTGTTTTTTTGAAAGGAATTGCAGTTGGAGAACTTGAAGGTGACGGGACCTGGTATTTTAAAGAAGAGAATGCCATCACCAATATTCAATACAACTGGAATGTAAAAACCAACAAAGCGTGGATGAATTATTTTGCGATCATACTTAAACCAATATTTAAATTCAATCATAACATTATTATGAAATGGGGCGCAGAAGGATTAGCAAAAAAGTTAAATGCAAAGTTGATAAGCGTTTAACATTATGTGCAGAACGTTCTAACTATCATAAAAGCTTTGCCATATCATAGACACGTATTCTTGCTTAACCCTTTGGCTATCCTCAGTTGTACGCATTATGTCTTTTTGTTTATAGATTAAAGGATATTATTTGTAAATCACCCGGCTAATCCCAGCCTTACAACCTTGATTAACGGTAATCTTTATACGGTTACTTTATAAAATAGCACTTTCACGAAGATGCCCACAGCCTTAAGACTTACTCATTCTATTTTTAACATGGTTATTTTAATAAACATTCATTATCCTTTTAAACAACAAACATTATGTATCAGTTAGCCCCTCGTTTTTTTTACAGTAAAAAACAGCTTTTCAAAATGTTTGTTACTTCAGTTAATTTCAAAAATACTGTCACTATAATATTGCTAATATTAGTTGGCATATTAGCAAGTAGTAGTATTTGCGCTGCTCAAAATGGTATGCTTAAAAGTTCGCAACCATTACCTGCCATCTATACCAATTTAATGGAGGCTCAATCCAACGGGCTGTTTTTAGCAGATGGAGTTGGAGTGGGTTTTGGCAGTCAGTATTCACCAGCTGTTGATAACGATGACGCAGCTAAACTCTGGAATTTTGATGAGAACATCGCTATTATAAGAAATACCCAACCATTGGCGATTGAATTCAGGCCTTTGCCTGTGTTAACCGATAGCTTTTTTTATTGTCTTTATTTAAGACAGCAGCCTTATGCTTTGAAGATAGTTGCGCAAAATTTTACCGGCCTTTCTATGCATGCATGGCTAATTGATAAGTATTTGCATACCAAAACCAGTATAAACTTAACTGACGGAACTATCTATAACTTTACACCTAACAGCGATACCAACAGTTATCGTAATCGTTTTATGTTAGTATTAAACAGGCAATTGAATGCTAACTCTATGCAGGTTACAAAACCTATTAGTCAAAACAATTTAAATCAAACGGATTTTGCAAATAGTGTAGCCTTTATGCAAGGCAGTACAAGCCTTTATCCAAACCCTGTAATGGGCACAACACCGATGCTCCGTTTTAAGAATATGACTAAAGGCAGTTATATAATAGCAGTATACAATGCAAATAATCAAAAACTTAAAGAGTATACAATTTCTCATAGCGGAGGTAACGCTGCTTATGCCTTAGAAGTAGACCGGTTGTGGACCAGTGGCATTTACACTATTCGTATCTATTCTGATAAGCCGGAAGATATAATTACGTTGCGTATGCAACTAGTCAGGTAATAAATGGAACTCTTGATAGTGTATCAATTATTTCAACCCAAACAAGGATTGATGTTACGCTTTTTTAGCTTAATATTTTGCAGAACGGCTTAGCTCACGCTGTACATCTTTTTCTTTTATTGATTCTCTTTTATCGTACACCTTCTTTCCCCGGGCCAGGCCTATTTCAATCTTTACAAAATTTTTTTCATTAAAAAACACACGTAGTGGAACAAGCGTGAATCCCTTTTCTTTCATTCTTACCTGTATGCGTTTTAATTCTCTTTCTGTAAGCAAAAGTTTTCTATCATGAACTGCAATATGATTATTTGATGTTCCGAGTTTATATTCTGATATGTATAAACCACGCAGCCATAGTTCATTTTTGTCAAACAAGCAATAAGCATCGTTAAAGCTTAATTTCCCTTCACGAATTGATTTTACCTCTGTTCCAAGTAATACAATACCTGCAACATATTTATCTTCTATATGATAATTAAAATACGCCTGCCTGTTGTTCATTTCCTTAGCCATAGAAAACAAGTTAAACCTATCTTTTACGAAAATGATGGAATGATTAAGGCTTAATGTTGCAGCAAATTAATAAGTGTAGTGAGCTTGCTTTTTAATGATTTGCGATCAATTATAAAATCTAAAAAACCGTGTTCCAGTAAAAATTCGCTGCGCTGAAAACCTTCGGGCAAATCTTTTTTGATGGTTTCTTTTATAACACGCGGCCCTGCAAAGCCAATCAATGCACCAGGTTCTGCAATATTAAAATCACCCAACATTCCAAAGCTTGCAGATATACCTCCAAATGTTGGGTCGGTTAATAAAGAAATATAAGGTAATCCCGCATCGCTTAATTGTGAAAGTTTGCCGCTTGTTTTTGCTAATTGCATTAAGCTGAAAGCACTCTCCATCATCCTGGCACCTCCGCTTTTGCTTATTACAAGAAGCGGAGAACGGTTTTGAATACAGTAATCTACAGCACGGCTGAATTTTTCGCCCATAACACTGCCAAGGGAGCCGCCGATAAAGTCAAAGTCCATGCAGGCGATTACCACCTCATTACTGCTCATTTGGCCGACACCTACACGCATGCTGTCTTTAAGATCTGTTTTAGAATGAATTTCATCAAGACGTTTCTGATAAGGTTTAAGATCGGTGAATCCAAGGAAATCAATGCTTTGTATGTTCTCAAAAAGCTCTGTGTATTTATTATGATCAAACAGTATTTCAAAATAATCTTCACTGCCTATACGATGATGATAATTGCATTTAGGACAAACGTATAAATTTTCCTTTAGTTCGCTTGTAGTACAGATGTAATGGCATTCGGGGCATTTACTCCATAAGCCTTCCGGCATCTCCCTTTTTTCTGCTGTAGAGGTAGTGATGCCTTTACGCAAACGTTTATACCATTTCGCTTTGGCTTCACCTGTTGCTGCATTTTCCTTTGTTACCTCTTCACCGGAAAGCGATTCGTTTAGCTCATCATCTTGTTCTGCCATATATCGTCAATAAGATAGTAAAAACGGCAACGGCTAAAAACGCCTGTCGCCATGCAATTTATGTTATTTAACTACGCAATGGTAATGCTCTCATCAAGATATACATCAATAATCTGGCCCAACATATCTATACCTTCCTTCATAGGACGCTGGAAAGCTTTACGGCCAAGAATTAAACCCATACCACCGGCCCGCTTATTGATTACAGCGGTTATAACTGCATCTGCAAGATCTGAGGCGCCTTTACTTTCTCCGCCTGAGTTGATCAGTCCAACGCGTCCGGAATAGCAATTTAAAACCTGGTAACGGCAAAGATCAATAGGATGATCTGTGGTTAATTTTTCATATACTAATGGACTCGTTTTACCATGTTTTGTTGCAAGGTAGCCGCCATTATTGGTGGGTAATTTCTGTTTGATAATATCAGCCTGAATAGTTACGCCCAAATGATTTGCCTGCCCGGTAAAATCTGCGGCGGTATGATAATCTACACCGTTTACCTTAAATGCATTATTTCTTGTATAACACCATAAAATAGTCATCATTCCTAATTCATGTGCCAGTTCAAAAGCTTCTGCAATTTCTTTTAATTGCTTACGGCTTTCTTCACTTCCCCAATAAATAGTTGCGCCAATGCCAACGGCGCCCATATTCCATGCACTTTTAACAGTACCGAATAATGTCTGATCAAATGTATTCGGGTAACTCAGAAATTCATTGTGATTTATTTTAACGATAAAAGGAATTTTATGGGCATACTTGCGGCTCATTATTCCCAGCACACCAAAAGTGGATACTACGCCATTGCAACCTGCTTCAACAGCGAGCTTAATGATATTTTCAGGATCGAAATAAATTGGATTGGGTGCAAACGAAGCACCTGCACTATGTTCTATTCCCTGGTCAACCGGAAAAATATTGCAGTAGCCTGTATTTGCTAAACGCCCATTGCCCAACAATTGTTGCATACTGCGCAAAACCTGGTTGCTCCGGTTGCTGTGTAACCATATCCTGTCCAAATGATCGGGGCCCGGAAGATGTAATTGAGATTTTTCGACGGTGTTGCTGGTATGAGTCAATAAATATTCTGCTTTGTCGCCAAGTAATTCTGTTATTTTGGAATTAGCCATAACGTTAAATATAGTTATTAAAGAGTATAATTTGCTTGCAATTGGGCAGCAAATATAAGGTACAATCAAATAGAATATAGTCAATAAAAAAGCCACCTGCATTTACAAGTGGCTTTTATATTTAGAAACCTTCCTTTTATCTCTTTTGCCTTCTTTTTGGAAAGAAGTTACCAGTTTTAATTTTTGTTGATTCGCCTTCCGGTGCTCCATAGTGCGTCATAGCACAACGAAAACCTATTGTTGAACTACTTTCATATTCTTCAAGAAAACGACGGGTGCCAGGGCTTAACCAGTAAGGCATATCCAGCCAGCTTCCACCTTTTACAACCCTGCTTTGATCGCTGATTAAAGTAGTAGTGCCATAGCCATAATAGGCACGGCTAGTAGAATCACCATCCAAATAATCGATCGCATAAGCACGTTGATAATTTCTGCGGTCTGTTAATGTTGAATCGTTTTCAGGTATCATTTTAATTCTGCCTAAGCTATCTCTTAAATTGCCTTCGCCGCCACTCTTATCTACCTGCATAAATACGTTACCGCGATAAGGATTTATGTCACTTTCGTCAAGACCGGTTGTGGGTCTGTACACATCCGACACCCACTCGCTTACATTACCACTCATATTATATAAACCAAAGCCATTCGGATAGAAAGAAGTTACCGACGCAGGTATAGCCGAACGGTCATTTAAGCCCCCTGCCGTACCCATGTAATCACCATTACCACGTTTAAAATTAGCTAACATTGCTCCCTGCATGGCACCTTTCTTTGTAGCGCGAAGATTATCATAGCCGTCATTTTTCCATGCATAAATTTGTTTATTAGCAATAAGTTCTTCACCTCTTTTCTTTTCAGATTTACGGGGAGCGGGATTTTCGCTTACAAGGCCAAGTGCTGCATATTCCCATTCTGCCTCAGTTGGCAGCCTGTAATCCGGAAACAAAATTCCATCCTCAAATGACACTTGTGTTCTTGGCCTGCCTTGTGCATCTTTTAAGGGATTTTTCTTTGGCTTGCCCGGAACGCCTTCATATTCTCCCATTAAATATGATTTTGTATCAAAATTGTCCTGGCCGCCGCCATTCATTTCCTGTTTAATTAAATTCTTATTTTGATAACCGGCACCAATTAAAGCAATTTCATTTACCCTGTCTGTACGCCAGATACAAAAATCATGAGCTTGCCTCCAAGTTACACCAACTACAGGATAATAATTATAAGAAGGATGCCGGAAGTAATATTCTACATAAGGCTCGTTATAAGCTAACTGGCTGCGCCAAACCAGCGTATCAGGTTTCGCCCCATCAACTACCGCCTGGTATTGCGGATCAGAAAACACATTTTCAATCCAGTGAATATATTCACGATAATGAACGTTGGCTACTTCTGTTTTATCTATAAAAAATGAATTGACAGTAACGCGACGGGGTACATTATTCCAATCACCCATTACATCTTCTTCACTTGAACCCATAGTGAATGTACCACCTTGTACGAAAACTAGCCCCGGACCCGTTTTAACGTCTTTAGGTTTGGCTACATAATAGCCACCCTGGTCCTTATCGTTATAATGCCATCCGGTTACACCACTTTGTCCATCTTTCTTTTTCCAGGAGCTTTTACTTCCACCTTTATGGCAAGAAGTAAGGATACCTGCGGAAAGTGCGCAAAACATCGAAATTTTAAGCAGCCTTGTCATTTGCAAAAATTAAGCTTTTAGAATTTTAAAAAACGAAGTAAAATCTAAAATATTGTATCAGCAACATTAATATTGCAATTACATTTCTTTAGGTTGAGTCATACTAAACCAGTTACCGCAACCATCGGTAATGATCGCTTCAATCCCATAAAATTGTTCCTTAGGCTCACCCTTAAATTGAACTCCCTTGGCTTTTAATTCCTCATAAGTTGCCAGGCAGTCCGGGGTAAATAAAACACCGGCTCCCAATAAATTTTTTTCCAGTAATAGTTTAAAAGCATTTCTTACATCCTCTTCATAATGCATTCCTTCATGTAATGGTGCTAATAACGGTATTTCTAAATCAGGCTGGTCAGGAGGATTTAATGTTATCCATCTGAATCCATTCTCCATAGTTACATCGGTATTTACCTTAAAGCCAAGTTTATTTACGTAAAAATCATAGGCTTTATTTTGATCTGTAACGAATAATGATGCATGAGAAAGTTTAGTTATCATAAGTAAATTTTTTATGAAACTAAGCGGTTTTAATAAAATGCGGTTATTGAAAATTGCTTTAGTTGGCATTATCCACAGTGTGACTACTTAGACTTTTTCTTATACAAACCAGACATTTTGGTAATGGCAACATGTGTTATTGCTTTTAGGAAGGTACCTTTATACTTAATTTCAGTATCCTTTAATAATGTGTAAATCCAATATCAACTTATGTTCACAAAATACTTTCTATTCAAGTTAACAAGAATTGCAATCATAAACAAACTTGTTGTAAACTGATGCCTGCAATAGCTATGTTTGATATATCGGCAAGCCAGTTTACTCTACGCAGGATAAACAATTGATATTTGATTACACCTTGGCAAGGATATAAAAGCAAATTGCCTGATTCGGTTAACGCATGAACATGAATTTTTTAAAGCTTACCAAAAATAAATTGATCACAGTAGTTTTTTCTGTGGTTTTGTTATGTGTGGTAAATGATAAAAAAGCCGCTGCCCAGGTAACACAGACCTTCACCACAAGTGGAACATGGGTATGCCCAGCGGGTGTAACTTCGGCTACCGTTGAATGCTGGGGCGCAGGCGGTTCAGGCGCTACAATGACTTCAAACGGTTCTGGCGCTGGAGGAGGAGGAGGAGCATATTCAGCAAGTACATTATCTGTAATACCTGGCACTACTTATTCTTATACTATCGGTGCAGGAAGCAGTTCAACAGCCGCAGGCGGCGATACGTGGTTCCAATCTGCTACCACAATAATGGCAAAAGGAGGAAATAGCCCCGCATCAAATTCATCATCAGGTGCTGCCGGTGGTGCTGCAAGTGCAGGTTACGGAACGATTAAATATAGTGGCGGCAATGGAAAAAGTGGTAATACTATTGGTACAGGTTATGGTGGTGGCGGCGGATCTTCTGCGGGGTCAGCTTCAGACGGGGTGAGTGCAACAAACCAGAACGGTGCTTCCGCGCCTTTAGGTGGAGGGGATGGCGGTGATGGAAAATACAGTACTCAGGGTAACGGCTCGAACGGATCTTCCCCGGGCGGTGGTGGCGGTGGCGCAATTAGAACAAGTACTAATACAAGAACTGGTGGCAGCGGCGCGAATGGCCAAATTAAAATAACTTTTACTCCGCAATACCAGGCACAATTTATTTCGATGAATACTGGATCCTCCAACTGGTGTCCCGGAGAAACCCGAACTATAACTGTAACAGTTAAAAATATTGGAACAGCAACCTGGACAAACTCCGGCCCGGATGTAAATATTGGTGTAAAATGGAATGCTGATGCTGATTATTTTGTAAGAACTGATGCTAACAACCTTGCTTCCGGAGCAACACAAACTTACTCACTCACTGTTACCGCACCAGGTACGGCAGGAACAAACAACTTAACTTTTGATATAGTAAAAGAAGGTGATTGCTGGTTTGGTAATAATTCAGGGAGTTGTGGTCCGGGAAATTCAGCGTATACATCATCTGCACAAACAATAGTAGCTTTACCCGGCGCACCTACCGGCGCTGCATCACAATCATTTTGCGCAAGCTCAAATCCAACAGTCGCGAACTTGACAGCTACGGGTACAAATATTAAATGGTATTCATCTTCCAGCGGCGGTACGGCTTTATCATCATCAACAGCGCTTGTAAATGGATCACATTACTATGCATCTCAAACAAATGCTTCCGGATGCGAAGGAACAGCAAGATTGAATGTAACAGTAACATTAACGGCGGATGCAACAATAACATTATTGTCTTCAGCAGGTACTGCCAGTCAATCGGTATGTATTAATAATTCTGTTACCCAAATAAAATATTCAATTGGCGGAAGCGGAACGGGTGCAACTATCACCGGCTTACCAACAGGAGTTTCAGGATCATACAGCGCAGGTGTTTTTACAATAAGTGGTACCCCAACCGTTTCTGGTGTTTACAATTACTCCGTAACAACCACCGGGCCTTGTAACAATCCTTCGTTATCAGGAACAATAACAGTAAATGCAAACTCAACTATTACCTTAACTTCTGTATTGGGAACTAATGTACAAACCAGCTGTCAAAACGTAGCAATTGCAGATATAACTTATGCAATTGGCGGTGGTGGCACAGGTGCGTCGGTAGTGGGATTGCCTTCAGGGATTAATGGCACTTATAGCAGTGGCGTTTTTACAATCAGCGGAGCGTCCTTAGTGGCAGGTACTTTTAATTTTACGGTTACTACAATAGGTCCGTGTACTCAGGCTACTGCAACAGGAAGTATAACCGTTAATCCGGCGCCTACTGGCACTATAACTGCAAGTGAAAACTCAGGGAATGCCATAAATGATAATATTATTTGTGCCGGAGACAATGTAACGTTTACCGCAACCTCCGGATTTAACTACTATAATTTTAAAGTAAATAATGTAAGTAAGCAGGCTGGTACAGAAAATATATTCTATACTTCTACTTTAGCAAATGGAGACAGGGTAACTGTGGATGTTGCTAATAGCAGCAATTGCGGCACCACCTTAGGTCCTGTAATAATAACGGTAAACCCGTTACCAGTTCCAATACTAACTGCTAATAAAACTACCATTTGCGCAGGCGGGGCTGTTACCTTTTCAACTACTGCAAGCGGTACAAATTACCGATTTAAGGTGAATGGCACACCCCAACAAAGCGGAACATCTAACACATTCATAACCTCTTCTTTAAGCAATGGCGATAGTGTAACTGTTGAAGTTGCTAATAGTAACGGGTGTACAGGTGAATCTGCTGCGCAATATATAATTGTTAACGCACTTCCCGCCGGAAATCTTACCGCAACTACTTCAACTTCTGGCTGTCCCGGAACTATGATTGGTTTTAAAGCGACAGGTGGTGTACAATATCAATTCAAGGTAAATGGCGTTATTGTGCAAGCATTTAGTGCTACTAATACTTACAGCAGTAATACGTTTTCAGACGGAGATGTTGTTACGGTTGATGTTACGAATGCATCAGGTTGTACCACAACTTACCAGGGTATAGCAGTAAACATAAAACCATTGCCCTCCGGAACAATTGCTGTTACTGAAAATTCAGCTGTTTCAAATGATAATAATATTTGTTCAGGAGATCCTGTAACTTTTACTTTCAGCAATCCAAACTATTCAAACTACAATTTCAAAATAAACGGTGTTTCCAAACAAAGCTCTGCTTCAAATATATTTACTACGTCTGCACTTTCAAATGGTGATGTTGTAACCATTGATGTGACAAATAATAATGGTTGCCTTGTTTCGTTTACCGCCCCTGCAGTTTCGGTTTTTCAATTACCTGCAGGCACTTTAACTGCATCTGCTACTCAAATCTGTGCCGGCACCCAGGTAACTTTTTCTGCTGACGCTGGTTTTAATGATTATAAGTTTAGAATAAACGGAACTATTGTTCAAAACGGAAACAGTAACGTATATACAACTTCAAGCTTATCAAATGGAGATGTGATAACCGTTCTTGTTAAAAATAGCAATGGTTGCACCGGCACCCTCAATGCAATTACAATGGTTGTATATACAAAACCATCAGGAAAGATATCGGTTTCGCCAGGAACTTCGGCTTGTGCAGGAACTCCGGTTACATTTACAGCACCATCAGGATTTTCAAATTATAATTTCCTTTTAAACGGAGTTTTGGTTCAAAACGGAACTTCGTTTACTTATAAAAATTCGGGTTTGTCTAATGGTGATGCCATTTCAGTTGTGGCAACGAATAGTGGTGGCTGTATGGCAATCATAGATACAGTAATAATGACGATAAATGCTTTGCCGTCTGTTAAGCCAATTAAGGGATCTCTCAATATATGTATTAATAATACCACTTCGCTTTCAGATATTACCCCGGGTGGAATATGGAAAAGCTTAAATACAAATATTGTAACAATTGACGCAACGGGGACGGTTACAGGAATCGCTGTAGGAACAGCAACTATCACATATACAGTAACTAATGCAAATGGTTGCGACTCGGTTGCTTCGGCTTCTGTTAATGTACATGCTATGCCCGTGGTAACACCAATTTTAGGAAATCAAAATATATGTATTGGTAGTACGGCGCAATTGAGTGATGCAACATTTGGCGGTACGTGGAGTACAAGCGATGCAACAATTGTTACTATCGACAACACAGGATTAATAACGGGGCTTGCAACCGGAGTGGCAACGATAAGCTATTCTGTAACCAACAATAATAATTGTACAACAGTCGTAACTGCGGATGTACATGTACATTCAATTCCGGTTATTCCACCAATTAGCGGTGTGTTTACGCTTTGCCAAAATTCTACAACTGTTCTATCAAACACTTTATCAGGAGGTGTTTGGGCCAGCAGTAATACTTCAATCGCATCTGTAAATGCATCAACTGGTGTTGTTACAGGAGTTTCCCCGGGTAATTCAACAATTACTTATACTTATACAGATACTTATGGTTGCTCTTCGTATGCAACGCAAAATATTACAGTAAATCCAATACCATCACCTACTCTTACAGGACCTAACCCAATTTGTTTAGGAGATACAGATGTTTATAAAACAGAGAGCGGCCAGTTTAATTATGCATGGCATGTCACCAATGGAACGATCATAGCAGGTGGCGGAAGTTCGGATGACAGCATCGTTATAATATGGACTAATCCAGGCACAAAATCAATAAGTGTAAATTATACAAATACAAACGGATGCGCCGGTGCAACATCAGCCACTGTTGCAAACGCATCAGGAAGTTCACCTGTTATAACTGGCCCCAATTCTGTTTGCCAAAATTCAACGGGAAATATTTATAGATCACCTTCAGGCAAAATTGATTATGCATGGGCGGTTAGTAGCGGTGGTACTATAACTTCAGGAGGAAGCCGCACAGATTCTACCATAACAGTTACATGGAACACTGCGGGTACGCAAACAGTTACTATTAATTATGCTGATCCGGGCGGATGTAATGCTGCATCACCAACGCAATTTAATGTAACCGTTAATTCGTTGCCCGTTATAGTAATTAATAATCCGGCAGCAGTATGCTCACCGGCAACCGTTGATTTAACTGCTGCGGCCATTACAGCTGGTTCAACACCAGGATTAACATTTACTTATTATACTAATGCAGCGGCCACTAATGTTTACAGTACACCAGCCGCTGCCACTGCCGGAACCTACTATATTAAAGGAACAACTGCATCCGGCTGCTACGATATTAAACCGGTAACAGTTACGGTAAATCCAACGCCAACGGTTGTTATACATAATCCGGCAGCTGTTTGTTCGCCGGCAACAGTTGATTTAACCGCTTCAGCTGTTACTGCCGGCTCCACAGCAGGACTAACATTTACTTATTATACTAATGCCGGGGCAACTAATGTGTACAGTACGCCAACAACTGCAACAGCGGGTAACTATTATATTAAAGGAACGACTTCGTCGGGTTGCTATGTTGTAAAACAGGTAACAGTTACAGTTAATTCAACGCCAACTGTTGTAATTAATAACCCGGCAGCAGTTTGTTCACCTTCAACAGTTGATCTAACTGCTGCAGCCATTACAGCTGGCTCAACACCAGGATTAACGTTTACATATTATACAAATGCTGCAGGAACTAATGTGTACGGCACGCCTGCTACAGCAAGTGCCGGAACTTATTACATTAAAGGTACAAATGCATCTGGTTGTTATGATATTAAAGCTGTAACCGTAACTGTAAATGTATCACCCGCAGTTATCATTCACAACCCTGCAGCGGTTTGTTCGCCAGGTACGGTAAATCTAACAACTTCGGCTATAACATCAGGCTCAACGGCAGGCTTAACATTCACATATTTTACAGATGCTGCAGCAACTAACGTATATAATACACCAACAGCAGCCACAGCAGGTATTTATTATATAAAAGGAATCAATGCATCAGGCTGTTATGATATTAAGCCTGTAACAGTTACGGTAAATCCGGCGCCAACCTTGGTAATTCACACCCCTGCAGCGGTTTGTTCTCCCGGCACAGTAAATTTAACGGCTGCCGCTATAACATCAGGGTCAACATCAGGCTTAACATTTACATATTATAGGGATGCTGCGGCGACCAATGTGTACAGCACTCCAACAGCGGCTACAGCCGGAACTTATTATATTAAAGGCACAACTGCATCAGGATGCTATGATATTAAACCTGTAACAGTAACAGTAAACCCTTTGCCAACAGCAACAATTAGCGGAACGGCATCTGTTTGTCAAAATGCTGCCTCTCCTGTTATTACATTCACAGGAGCAAACGGAACATCGCCATATACTTTTGTTTATAAAATAAATGGAGGCTCAAATCAAACAATAACATCAACCGGAAATACTGCAACCATAAATGCACCTACTGGTACAACAGGAACCTTTGCATATACATTGGTAAGTGTGACAGATAATAGTTCTTCAATGTGTTCACAATCTATTTCCGGTCAAACTGCAACAATAACTGTAAATGTCCTGCCTTCTGCTCCGTTGATCACTCCTTCGTCCGCCACCATTTGCCAAAATAGTATTCAACCATTAATAGCGGGAACACAACCAACAACAGGGGTGGTAACCTTATCAAATGCGACACACTATACAATTCCTAATAACTCATTAACTGGTGTGTCAAGTACGATAAATGTTACAGGAGTTCCGGCCGGTGCTGTAATCAATAGCATAAATATAACTTTCAATATAACGGAAGACGATGACCAAAGCTTGCGTATTAACCTAACGGCACCTAATGGAAATATATTAAACCTGGTTAATCAGAAAGGCGGAAGTGGTGACAATTTTACAAACACTGTAGTGAGTAGTTTAGGAGGCAGCCCGTTTACGACAAGTGCTTCAGCAGCACCTTTCACCGGAACATATAGTGCTGATGCCGGTACCAGTATAACTGCCGGAACAGGAAGCACTTCAAACACTAATTCATTTGCGAATCTTTTAAGCACACCAAATGGAAATTGGATATTTAGTGTTAGAGATGGTTCGTTTACAGGAACTGCCGGAACAATTCTTACCTGGACAGTCACTATTAACTATACTATTTCTTCTACGCCAACAGCAGTTGTTTGGTCACCGTTAACTGATTTGTTTACTGATGCCGCTGCCACTATTGGATACACAGGTACAAGTATGTCAACGGTATATGCGAGGCCTTCAAATGAAGGAACAGTAACTTATACCGCTACCGTATCAAATGCTGCTGGCTGCAATGCATCACAAAATGTTGTGCTCACCGTAAATCCAACACCGGTAGTTACTATAGCTGCAGATTATTGCGCAGTGGCAAATAGGGTGCAGCTTACAGCAAATTCCATACCCGCAGCAACGAGTTATATTTGGAGTACTGGTGAAACAACACAAACAATTTTAGTTGATGAAGCCGGAGATTATTCTGTAACAGGCTATACAGCTGCAGGATGTTCTGCAACTGCGGCCATTAGCGTTGCCAACGAGCTTGTAACAAACGGCAGTTTTGAATCAGGGGATGTTGGAATTTCTACAAGCTATATATCACATACAGGCTCTTATTATAGTGGCACAGGTAGCAGCGGTTTATGGCCGGAAGGTTATTATGCGGTAGATACAAGTGCTTACAGCCCAAGCAATGGTATAGGGTATCACCCAAGTTTCCATGGTAAAGATCACACAACCGGGCATGGAAAATTTATGATGATTAATGGTAGTACGGCTCTGAAAAATGTGTGGCATGATACGGTTGCAGTTGTACCTAATACTACTTATTATTTTAGTGCCTGGGCAATGAATCTTAATCCTGCTTCGCCGGCACAATTACAATTTGCAATTAATGGAGTTCAAACAGGAACAATTGGCGATCTTAACACAGCAGCTAAGCCTTCATCAGAAAGCCAGGTAAATACTTCAAACTGGATTCGCTTTTACGGAACCTGGACTGCTGGTCCAACGGTTACTAATGCTGTAATTGGAATTGTAAATTTAAATACTGTCGCCGGCGGTAATGATTTCGGTTTAGATGATATTTCGTTTGGTACGCTTTCACCATTTATTATTTTAGAATCAGCGCCAGGCACAGATGCACAAACACTTTGCGTTAATACACAACTAACTGATATTGCATACAGCGTAGGGAATGGCAATATTGCTGAACCAGTAGTTACAGGATTACCACCCGGAGTTACAAGTGCATTTTCAGGAAATAAGATGGTTATCAGCGGTATTCCAACCACTGCAGGAATGTATACCTATACAATTACTACAACCGGATGTAATCCAAATTCTGCAACAGGTACAATTACAGTTCAACGGCAAAAAGTTACCTTATCATCAGGGAGCTCATCTCCGGCAGTTTGTGTGAATACACCGGTAAGTTTAAATTTTACATTAAGTGGTACTGCAACCGGGGGAGCCGTAACAGGTTTGAGCGGCGCGACTGTAACTGTTTTGGGAACTGCTCTAACTGTAAATTGGACGCCTAATGCCGCAGGCTCGTATCCTTACAAAGTTATAAGTTCAGGCAGCGGGTGTACCCCGGATACCGCAACAGGTACAATAACGGTACAATCTCAAACTATTACGCTTACTTCTGCGAATTCCGCACAAACACTATGTGTAAACTCTGCCATTAACAATATTATTTATACGATTGGCGGTACGGCAACAGGTGCTACTGTAACAGGATTACCTCCCGGTGTAACCGGAACTTATAATAGCGGCCTCTTCGTGATAAAGGGAACACCAACCAGTGCAACAGGAAGCCCCTATACTTATACGGTAACGACTTCGGGTTCATGCAGTCCTGTTACAACAACCGGTATAATAACGGTTACACCTGCAGCCACGCTTACACTAACTTCTGCACCCGGAACAGATTCGCAGACCGTTTGTAAAGGTTCGTTTATAACTAATATTGTTTATACACTAAGCAACGGCACCGGCGCAACTATAACAGGCTTGCCGGGCAGTTTAACAGGAGTATATTCTGGCGGCGTATTTACTATTAGTGGTAAATGCACCGCTGCCCCCGGCTCATATCCTTATACCATTACCACCAGCGGGGGATGTACACAAACTACTGTAACCGGAACAATAATTATTCAAACGCAAACGATTTCACTTATTTCCGGATCCGCCATACAAACTATTTGCCCCAACAGTTCTATCAGTAATATAGTTTATAGCCTTGGAGGTACATCGTCAGGAGCAACAATTACAGGGCTGCCTGCAGGTATTATAAGCTCGCTTTCCAATGGCAAATTTACTATAAGCGGAACTGTTACAGATGCTCCGGGAACTTATCCATATACTATTACAACTTCAGGCACTTCATGTACACCTGCCACAGCAACCGGAACTATTATTATTTCACCTGCGGTGAACGGCGGCAATCTTCCTGCTTTGTCCATTTGTTACGGTGATGGCGGTTCAATTGTGCTTTCAGGTCAGGTAGGCAATGTAACGAAATGGGAATATTCCACTGATTCAGGCACTACATGGTTAGCCACTTCGCCTGCAAATACATCCATTTCGCAAGCTTATTCAAACATTATCAGCACGGTTATGTACAGGGCAACGGTGAACGGGTGTGGAACTGCATTATCATCAACAGGCAGTATCAGCATACATAATATTTGGGCAGGACGTATTAGCTCTGACTGGAATACGGGTAATAACTGGTCAGATAACAAAGTTGCCACTTTGTCTTGCGCAACTATTGTAATACCGGCAGGAACCAACTACAAACCAAGGCTCACTTCAAATGTAGAGGTGCCAAATATCGATATTGCACCTACTGCAACATTAAACTTGAATGGCCATACCTTAAAAGTGGATGGTGCATTTACAAATACAGGAACTTTAATTGGCAGCGCCACATCAGGGTTGGAGATAAATGGTACTGCAGGCACAGTATATTTTGCAGCGGATAGCGCATCGCATATTTTGAAAACATTGACTGTAAATTCAGGCGGAAGTGTAACATTAGGCGATAGTGTAAACATTGTGGCCGGAACAAATTTTGGCTCGGTAACTTCCGATGGAAGCCTTAATGCGAACGGCTACCTTACTTTAAAATCTGATGTAAATGGCACAGCAAGAGTAGATCAGTCTTTAGGAACTGTTACCGGCAATGTCACCATTGAGCGCTATATACCTCCAAGAAGATCATGGCGCTTTATGAATGTGCCATTCAGCAGCAGCGACCAGACTTTGCATGATGCATGGCAGGAGGGCGTAAATAACTATGGGATAGATTATAACATTTTTAATAAAAATCCTCATCCGGGTTATGGCACCCATATTACCGGGAACAATTACAGCAATCTTGGCTACGATTATAATACAACAATAAACCCGTCTATTAAAGTTTGGGACATTAACCTTAATGGATGGAGCCCGTCCGAGCCACCAACTATTTCAACAAACATTGCTTCATTTCCAGCGTATTGTATTTTTGTAAGAGGGAGCCGCGCCGTAAATCTTTCCTTAGCCACAGCGGCACCTACCGACCCAACCGTTTTGCGGGCGCATGGAATACTAAATGAAACCGGAAGTAATATAATTCAGCAATACACTGTTAGGGCAAACCAATTTTTATTTGTCGGCAATCCTTATGCTTCGTCCATAAACTTGCTCAAAGTGTTGGGAAGGCTAAATGCTTCCAATAATATTGCAAGCCAAAAATTTTGGGTATGGAACCCCGATGACCCCGGCACATTAAATGTTGGCGGATATGTCACTTATAGTAACGGCATTTTTGTTCCTTTTGGTTCTTCATATACTGCAGGCGCAATCATCCAGGGAAGCCAGGCGTTTATGCTCCAGGCAATTAACGATGGTACCGCAAAGCTCAATTTTGTTCAAAATGATAAAGTGAGTTCAGAAACCGAGGTATTCGGTAAAGCCGCCTTTTTACCATACCCGAGTTTTTACATCAACTTAATGGTACATTCAGGAAATACTTTGGCGCTTACAGACGGAGTGGCAGCCGGTTTTGCAAAGAAGTTTTCACCAAATGTAGATAATGATGATGCCGCCAAATTATGGAACCTGGATGAGAATGTTGCGCTTATCAGAAATGGCACGCCATTGTCGATAGAGCTTCGACCATTGCCTGTGATTAATGATACTTTATTCTTAAAGCTTTATTTAAGACAACAACCGTATGTTTTGCAACTATTCCCCCAAAACTTTAAAGGGCAGCCATTCCGTGCATGGGTAATAGATAGATATTTAAAGACAAAAATGGAAATTAGCCTTTCTGATACTAACTTATATGCATTTTCTCCTAACCCTGATACTAACAGCTACAGAAACCGGTTTATTTTGGTGTTTCAACGACAAATGAATGGTACCGACATCCCGGTTACAAAATTGTTTAACCAGTCTGATCCTAATATGTCAGGTATAACGAATAGTGTTGCTGAAACTCCCGAAGAACTAAACTTGTACCCAAATCCTGTTAGTGGAGAAAAAGTTGCTCTTGAATTTAAAAATACTGAAACAGGTAACTACCAGGTAAGTATATATAATGTCAACGGCGAAATCCTATCAACCCAGAAAATAGAAATCCTATCTAAAAATACTGCACACAATTTGCAGCTAAAACCAGATTGGCCAAATGGTGCTTATTTGGTGAGTGTAATAAATGAAAATTCTGGCAAAATAACCAATTTACAGCTGGTTATCAACAGATAGATCGGGATTTTATTTAGAATGTTCTAAGATAACACGTTTACTGATTATCATACTGCGTTGGCAAAGTTTTAAGTTGAACTCTCGAAATGTTCGTAAACAAATAAGTAGGTTCGTACTACCTTGTACCGGTATATTCGTAATCTCCAATCTCCTTTGTTAACCAATTGTTTTTAAAAAAGGCATATTAAATAAAAACATTGGAGAAGTATGAACAATATTTTTACGCTGCCTGAAATAACCCGGTTAAAGTTTTTGTTTTTCATCATTTTGTTTTCTGTTGGTTATTGTGCTAAAGCAGGAACAACAAGAACATGGCAAGGTGCCGGGGCAGGTGGTACGGGAACTGATTTAGGAACTGCAACCAATTGGTCGCCCGCTGGTGTTCCCGGCCCGACGGATGATTGTATAATGAATTTTGTAGGCGGCATTAATGGTTTGGGAACCAATACTGCATCTAACAGTTTTTTCATTACTCAGTCTGGCACATTTTCAGCTATCAATTCTCTTACAATCAACTTTAGTGGCAATGGGTCTGGAATCAAAGTAGTTAATATAACAATCACAGGTAATTTATCTATTGCGGGAGCATTAAGTATAACGAATTCAAGCACTGGCTTCAATAATCATCAAATTGAATTTGATATAAGCGGTGGAACAACAGCATGCGGTTCTGTACAAACAGCTGCAAGCGGCGCAGGCACGGGAAATCCATATCTGTATATAAAAGTATTGAATTCCGGCGCCGGTTTAATTTGTAATGGGAATTGGACTTCATCTACATTAGATAATTCAACAGTTTCAACTTATATTAAAAACAGTGGCACGTTAACCATTGGCGGTGTTGATTCCATATATAACTCCAGCCTTAGCACGGCTCCTATACGTTTTTTAGTTGATAACAACCCCGCAATAACAACCTTTAATGGAAGAGTCAAACTTGGCACAACTAACAAAAATAGTTATACCGGAGGCAATAACACAATACTTTTAGGAGGATATGATGCAGGTTCTACAGGTCAATTTGTGTTCAATACTAACAATGATTCCATAATTCTTGGTTATAATATGGGAATAGAAAACTTCAATAATGGAACCTTGTTATTTATAGGATCCGGCTCAGTGATTGGGTCGTATGCCAAATCAAATGTAACTCCCGACCGCAGCCCCGGCACTTTTCAAATTGGTACTTCTTCAGTTCCTGCAACTGTTTCATTTGTAACTACGGGCGATAATAATGCTTTAGCCGTTTATAATTTATTATTAGTAAATACATCTTCCACATTTACAGTTCTTGCAGCGGTAATACCCAGTGATGTTCGTAATAAAGCAACCATACAACTAAATCCATACTCAACTTTAAATTTAGGGGTGAACAACGGAGCTTCAAGCTCCCTTCCAACAAATTATCTGAATTACTTTTTTGATGTAACAAGTACGGTTAATTACAGTGGCAATACTCAAACTGTTTATTCCGGCACAAATTATGGCAACCTCACTCTTTCTAATACAGGTACTAAAAGAGCAGGCGGTTCATTAACAATTTTGGGAAATGTGCTAATTACTGATAATGCCGTATTTGATCTTAACAGTAACTTCTTTAATAATAATAATAATTTTACAGACACAGTAAGCGGCAGCTGGACAAATAATTCAACTGATCAATCCGGTGGCGTTACATCTACAGCCGCAGGGAAGGTTACTATTATGTTTAACGGCAGTTCAAACGCAACGATAGGCGGAAATAATCCTAATACATTTTATGGCATAAGGGTAGATAAAACAGCAGGTTCCTCGTTAACAATGAATCAAAACCTTACGGGAACCGATAAAGATAGTTTAACAAACGGAGCGTTAGCAATAAATGGCAATACGCTTACTTTGAACGGAACGATCGTTACAACAAATGGCACTATAAGTGGCTCAACAACTTCAAATTTGATCGTTGGCGCATCAGGTACAATAAAATTTACGCGATCTGGATATAATAATTATTTAAAAACTTTTACGCTCAATTCACCTTCAAATGCCACACTTGCAGATTCATTAAACATTACAGGAAGTGACGGCACAAAAACCGGAACGTTTGGTGCCACTGCCGGGAAGGTTGTTACCAATTCAGGCGCAATACTTACAACAAACGGGTATCTCACTATCAAGTCGGACAAGTTTGGTGACGGAATGGTTGGCCAATCATCCGGCACTATAACAGGTAATGTTACAGTAGAACGGTATATATATCCGCGCCGCGCATGGAGATTTCTTGCCATACCTGTAACAAGTACACAAACTATTAATCAGGCATGGCAGGATACAGCAATAAATTCCTCTCTGTATTTACAAACCAACCCTCACCCCGGTTTCGGCACGGATATTACAAACGGAAGTGGTAATGAAGTAAACGGCTTTGATGAAAACACCACACAATCCAAGCCATCATGCAAATATTGGGATTCTGCACAAGATGCATGGATACCAATTTCAACCACGAATATGCCAATCAATTCTCATGCAGCCTACTGCATTTTTGTACGGGGAAGCAGGGCCATTAATCTATCCCAAGGCACAGCAGCTATACCTGATTCAACCATTCTTCGCATAACAGGAACGTTAAACCAAATAACCCATACGCAAAGTTTTACCGGGGTTCCGGTTGGAAATTTTGTAATGGTTAAAAATCCATATGCGGCACCATTGGATTTTACCAACGGCACATTTACAAATATAAATAATAATTCGTTTTACATATTCGATCCTCAGCTTACAGGCACTAATTCTGTTGGAGGGTATAATACATACAATAGTCAATTATCGCCTCATTGGCTCATAACTGGTGGCAGTTATTCACCGGGTTCGCCGTCTGTAGTGCAAAGCGGGCAGGCCTTTTTTATGCAAACTGCAAACGGAACATCCGGCTCCGTTGTATACAAAGAAAATGCAAAATCAACATCAGAATTTAATACAACGGGAAAGGAAATGCCGGTAGCTCATGCGACACTCTATGCTGACCTGCTGTTAACAAATAACAATTTAGCGCTCACCGACAGGATTGCCGCAGTATATGGAAATAAATATTCGCCTGATGATACAATCTTTGGATCGCTGAAATTTTGGAATGAAGACGAAAGCCTCGCATTGTGGAATGGAAGGCACTACTATTCAGTAAATTGCCGCCCTGTACCTGTTCTTACTGACACTCTTTTTTTCCGGATGTACCTGTTCCGCGGCACGCCTTATACGCTACGCATCTTCACACAAAATGTACTTGCAGAATTGCCGGCAAAAGGTTGGTTGGTAGACAATTATTTGCATAGTCAAACGGAAATCAACTTGTATGATACAACGCTGTACAGCTTTCAGACAAATAGTGATACATTAAGCTATCGAAACCGGTTTATGCTGGTATTTAACCGCCAAATGCAAGAAGTTGCTTTTCCCGTTACAAAAAATACTAACCAATTAAAGCCGGGTGCGACAGGTATGAATGATATTGATGTTCATAAACCGTCCCTTGTCAATATTTATCCTAATCCTGTAAAAAGCAATAAAGCTATTCTGATGTTCAACAACATGAAGCAGGGCGGGTACGAAATAATAATCTACAATGAAAAAGGAGATAAGCTTTCAGAACAGGCGTTGCAAAACACGGGCGGCTATGTTAAATATACTATTGCTTTAAATCCTTCGTGGGCAGCAGGGGTTTATACTCTGAATGTGATCAATAAGGATTCTAATGAACGAACACAACTGAAGCTTTTAATTAGCAGGTAATATGTTCATTAATGATTAAGACAGTTGCAATACAGATTGAAGATTGCCTGTCCCTTGTACTTCTTGTACTTTGGTTGTACTTTCCTTGTGGGAAGCTTTATATTTTTGCAGGCCTGATGTTCAGTTAAAATAGCCTTGCGTTACGCTTAAGATTAAATCTGAAATCATTGCAAAATCAAGTTGGCATTGCGCTGGTATTTTGTGCAGGTTTTTTGCGGTGTTAAAACACTATGCCATCAAATCTGGAAACCAGCAGGCTTTTTAATTTATATGCAGAACTCCTTTTACTACATTCAAAGGATGAAAAGCTGGCAGCCTTATTGTCTGGCGCTTCTTATCGAATGCGCAATTATTCCATTGAAATTTTAAGTCTTGATAAAAAAGAACTTGCTGAATTATTTCGACCTGAAGTAATAAAAGTGCTTACTGAATTATCAGCTACCGGCACTATAGAAGCACTGGATGAATTGATACAGCTTACACCACAGGGTTTATTTGACATGATGCGTATTAAAGGCCTTGGCGGGAAAAAACTTTCTATATTATGGACACAGGCTAAAATAGATAGCATCGATACTTTACTTAAAGCTTGCAAAGCTAATGTCATCAGTAAATTACCTGGGTTTGGAGAAAAGTCCCAGGATAATATTCTGAAGTCGATTGAAGCATATCATTCTAATGAAACACGGTTTCATTACGCCAGTGTTGCCGATATTGCAATTAACCTTGTTTCATCCCTGCGAAAATTTTTCAGGTCTCAGCTTATAAGCCTTTGCGGTGAAATAAGGCGGCAGTCAACAACTGTTGAAAGGTTGGAAATAATAGCTGCAATTAGATCTGAAAGATTTAAAGATAAAGCGCTCAGAAAGTTTATTCCTATACACATGTCTGGTGTTGCGGAAACAAAAGCACAAACGCTCGATGAAGTTCCTGTTACAATTTATCATACAACAAAAGCCGGTTTTTATTACGAGCTGTTTAAACGTACCGGAAATACGGCGCACGTAGAAAAAGTGATTGAAAATTTAAAAGCCAAAACAAATTTTAAAACAGAGGAAGCAATTTATACAGCGGCAGGTTTACCATTTATATTACCTGAAATGCGGGAAGATGTTGCTGAATGGAACTTCAGCAAAAGCGGTGACAACCTCGTTACGGCTGAAGGTATAAAAGGCGTGGTGCATAATCACACCACATGGAGCGATGGCGTTGATCCTCTTTCGGATTTTGTGCAAGCTTGCGAACAAAGAAAATATGAGTACGTGGTCATTTCAGATCATTCAAAAAATGCACATTACGCAGGCGGATTAAAGGAAGACAAAGTTTTAAAACAGTTACAGGAGATTGATAAGTTGAATAAGAAGCTTGCGCCTTTCCGGATTTTCAAAAGTATTGAATGTGATATACTGGTATCAGGAGAATTGGATTATGGAGAAGACATTTTAAAACTCTTTGATCTTGTTATTATTTCTGTCCATCAACTGCTGAAGATGAATGAGGAAAAAGCCACCAGGCGATTAATAAAGGCGATTGAAAATCCATATGCAACAATTTTGGGTCATATGACGGGCAGGCAATTACTTATCCGCCCGGGTTATCCTGTAAATTTTAAAAAAATAATTGACGCCTGCGCGGCGAATAATGTTGTAATAGAAATAAACGCAAACCCTTACAGGTTAGATATGGATTGGTCGCATATTCCTTATGCCCTCAAAAAAGGTGTTATGATTGCTGTAAATCCGGATGCACATAGCATAGGTGAAATCGATAATATACGCTGGGGCATTGCTGCATCACGTAAAGGAGGACTTACAAAAGATATGACATGGAATGCAATGAGTCTTCAACAGGTTGAACGATGGCTGCACAACAAATAACTCTTATTATCTTTCTCAAAAGAACCACTCCAAAACAGGAATAAT
>JAFBAF010000163.1 GCA_019247895.1 Parafilimonas sp.
CAACACTGTTAATTGTATTGTTATGAATGTTGAGTCTTTTAATTCTGATGCAGAAATTTGCACAGGTGTATAGCCAACACTTGTTATGCGGAGTGTATCATTTGAATTAACATCATTTAATGAAACTGTAAAACGTCCTAATGAATCTGTCAATTCTCCCGTTCCCTTTATTAAAAATTTTACTGAAGCAAATGGTATTGGCTCATCGCTTTGTTTATCCAATACTTCGCCTTTAATAATTTTTGTTTGTGCAATTGCACATACAGGTAAACAAATAATAAAACCCAATAAAAGCCTATATAAAGCTTTTTGCATAGGCCAAAATTATTTTCAAACTTTGAGGAAATATAGAAGAAACTTTAATGATGTTATTTATTATCATGTGTTTAACAGATTTGCTATGTTATTATAAAGGTTTGACCTTCTAATGCCAGTTGTGTATTTGGAAAAATTTCTTTCGCTTCAATTAAAAATTCATCAAGCGATTCATACTTGCTGCTAAAGTGGCCAAGTATCAGTGTTTTTACATTGGCAAGTTTTGCAAGCGAAGCGGCTTGGATACTTGTAGAATGATAACGGCTCGTTGCCTTATCTGATTTATCTTTTAAATATGTTGCTTCATGGTACATCAGGTTTACATTTTTCATTTTTTCTGCAAGACTTTCATGATACAAAGTATCTGCGGAATAAGCATAACTTTTTACTGGTTTGTTTGGTTTAGTTAATATTTCGTTTTTGATCACTTTATCATCAGTAGTAAAATCTTCGCCTTCTTTTAAACGTTCGAAAAAACTTACCGGCACATTATATTTTGCTGTTGCTTCAGGATTTATTTTACGGCGTTTTCTTTTTTCCCGAAAAACAAAACCCCAGCAATCTATTCTATGAAAAACTTTAAAACATTCAACAGAGAAATTTTCATCATCAACTAAAATTCCTTCGCCATTCAATGCATGAAAATGCAGTTTGTATGGAAGCTGCGTATCAGAAACATTCAACTGTAAATTCAAAATATCGTGCAATGGTGCCGGTGCATGCAAATGCAGATCGTTCAATCTTCCCAGCAAACCATAACTTGTAATTAAACCGGGCAAACCAAAATAATGATCACCGTGCAAATGAGAAATAAAAATATGATTGATGCGGTTGCGACGGATTTTATAAAGGTTCATTTGCATTTGCGTGCCTTCTCCGCAATCCAATAAAAAAAGATGATCGTTGAGGGTAATTACCTGCGCAGTTGGATGGCGATTGTATGCGGGCAATGCAGAATTATTTCCAAGAATTGTTACGCCAAACATACGGCAAAGTAAAGCAAATGCGAAACGTTTGGTTGTAAATAATTTTTGTTCCGGAGGGTAAAAGTGTGTTGAGGCGGTGGGAAGAAATAATTGTTTACTTTCAACAGGTAAACCGTATGCTTATGAAAATTGTTTTTACGTTATCAGCATTCTTACTCTTATTCACTATAAATGCTCAAAGCCAAAACAAAGCGGGCACACCTGATAGCAGCTTTGGAGTAAATGGAAAGGTTACTACATCATGGCCTAAATACAGTTTACAGTGTTCAGCCGCCGCACCACAAAATGACGGCTCAATAATAGCAACAGGAACAACTAATACCGGATTTTTTGCTATAAAGTATTCTGCAAATGGTGCAATTGATCAAAGTTTTGGTATTAACGGATTTACTTCAACAAATAAAATATTAGGCGAAGCATTGTCAATGGCTATTCAACCAGACGATAAAATACTGGTTGGTGGTTATTATGCGTATATGTTCAGCCCTTATTATGTTAGCATGGCGCGTTTTAATGCTAATGGAACTATTGATTCAACCTTTGGAAATAATGGTATTCTTTTTATTAGTGGAGAAACAAGGTGTACAGCAATTGCAATACAACCAGATAAAAAAATTTTAATTGAAGGCGATGACAACAAACAAAATGCGCTTACTATGCGTTTGTTGCCAAACGGAATAATTGATTCAACTTTTGGAATTAATGGTGTTGCACCAAGTTTTTATGGTTTAGGCAATACTATAGCAATTCAAAAGGATGGTAAAATTGTCGCTGGTGGGCGAACTGATATACGCTTATTTTTTATCCGCTACAATACAAACGGCCATTTTGATTCAAGTTTTGGAACTGCAGGTAAAATATTCTATGATTTTGCAACAGGCCCTGACATAATAAATGACTTAGCATTACAGACCGATGGCAAAATTGTTGCCATAGGGAGTACATCTTCCTATTGGGGTGATACTATAAATGAAATTGTGCTTCGGTGTTTGCCGGACGGTTCATTAGATCAAAATTTTGGAAAAGGCGGTTTAATTAGCCAGAATTTTTCAAACCAACAAAGTTTAAGATCAATTGCACTGCAAAAAGACGGTAAACTTATTACTTGTGGATCGATCGGTTTAACCGCGAATACTAGTGGCTTTCTACTGAAACGATATACAACAAATGGATTTCCGGATTCAACATTTGGTAATAATGGTTATATTACTACAAAATTCGATAGTATAAATGTTGCTTATTCTGTGTTCCTTCAAGATGATAGTAAAATAGTGCTGGGAGGAGTAACCGAGACCCCAGAATATCAAGCAGAGATAGCACTTGCACGTTACAACAATGATGAAAGTAAAAAACAAATCATCATAACTAAAGTCCGCCACTGGATTAACAATAACAATATAAAAATCTCACCTAATCCCGCAACAAACATTTTGCATATTGATGGCTTGCCAGCACTAAACATCAAACTTACTGTTGTTGATATTGCAGGCAATGTAGCTATCAGCCAACAGCTAAAAGCTAATAGCGCCTCTCCCTGCAGCTTAAACATTGCTTTACTTAAACAAGGCAATTATTTATTAAAGATTGAAACGAATGATGATGTGGTTACAAAGCAGTTTGTGAAGGATTGAAGTAAATCAAACAGATCTTATAATAAAAACAAAT
The DNA here is from genome assembly GCA_019247895.1 of Parafilimonas sp. Classification (GTDB taxonomy): domain Bacteria; phylum Bacteroidota; class Bacteroidia; order Chitinophagales; family Chitinophagaceae; genus Parafilimonas. The sequence goes on from JAFBAF010000163.1 coordinate 2,967, forward strand.
GCCCGGTTCGCCGGGCATTTTTGTACTTATTAACTAATATTTTAAACAGTTGCTTCAACCGGTGCATTAAATTTTTTACGAATAATATTTAATGCAGCACCTGCTTTGAACCATTCTATCTGTTGTTCATTATAAGTATGATTTACTTCAATCGTTTCAGATTCATCATTGCTGTGGTGCAACATTACATGCAACGAAACACCTGGCGCAAATTCTTTCAAACCTAAAATATCAATCGTATCATCTTCCAGTACTTTATCATAGTCTTCCTTGTTTGCAAAAGTTAAGGCAAGCATTCCCTGCTTCTTCAAATTTGTTTCATGAATGCGGGCAAAACTTTTTACAAGAATAGCTCTTACGCCTAAAAATCTTGGCTCCATTGCGGCATGTTCACGGCTGCTGCCTTCGCCATAATTTTCATCGCCCACTACAATTGTTCCAATGCCTGCGGCTTTGTATGCTCTTTGTGTTGCAGGTACTGAGCCATATTCACCTGTAATTTGATTTTTTACAGAATCAGTTTGATTATTGAAATAATTAACTGCGCCAATTAATAAGTTGTTTGAAATATTATCAAGATGTCCACGGAACTTGAGCCAGGGTCCAGCCATAGAAATATGATCGGTTGTACATTTTCCTTTTGCTTTAATAAGCAGTTTCAAACTTTTCAGATCAGTGCCTTCCCATTCCGGAAATGGAGCAAGCAATTGCAACCTTGAAGAGTTCGGATCAACCGCAACCTGTACATGACTTCCATCTTCAGCAGGTGCCTGGAAACCAGGGTCATCAACCTCAAAACCTTTTGGAGGCAATTCATAACCGTGCGGTTCATCTAACTTTACATCTTCGCCTTTATCATTTTTTAAAGTATCATTTAAAGGGTTAAACGCAATCGTTCCTGCCATTGCCAATGCTGTTACAATTTCTGGTGATGCAACAAAAGCATGTGTTGAGGATAGGCCATCATTTCGTTTTGCAAAGTTCCGGTTGAATGAAGTGATAATTGTGTTTTTGCGATTTGGGTCATCAATATGTCTTGCCCACTGACCAATGCATGGCCCGCAGGCATTGGCAAGAATAACGCCGCCTACGCTTTCAAAATCGTCTACAAAACCATCTCTTTCTATAGTGAAACGCACCTGCTCAGAGCCGGGTGTGATCGTAAATTCGCTGTTTGTTTTCAAACCTTTATTCACTGCATCTTTTACAATTGAAGCAGAGCGGCTGATATCTTCATAAGAAGAATTGGTACAGCTTCCAATTAATGCCACTTCCAATTTTTCTGGCCAGCCATTTTTTTCAACAGCTTCTTTCATTTTAGAAATTGGTGTTGCAAGGTCTGGTGTAAAAGGTCCGTTCACATAAGGTTCAAGTGTATTTAAATCGAGTTGCAAAACCTGGTCGTAATATTTTTCAGGATTTTCATACACTTCCGCATCAGGCCTCAAATGTTCTTTTATCTTACTTGCCAATTCAGCAACATCCGCTCTTGCAGTTGATTTTAAATAAGCAGCCATTTTATCATCGTAAGCAAACAGAGAACAGGTTGCACCAATCTCCGCACCCATGTTACAAATGGTTCCTTTCCCTGTCGCACTTAAACTGTCTGCGCCTTCACCAAAATATTCAACAATTGCGCCTGTGCCACCTTTTACAGTAAGTTGGCCGGCAACCCAAAGAATAATATCTTTTGCACTTGTCCAGCCGCTCATTTTACCCGTTAATTTTATACCGATGAATTTGGGCCATTTTAATTCCCAGGGCAAACCAGACATTACATCGCAGGCATCAGCGCCGCCAACACCAATTGCAATCATACCAAGCCCGCCAGCCATTGGCGTATGGCTGTCTGTTCCAATCATCATTCCACCCGGGAATGCATAATTTTCTAAAACAACCTGGTGAATAATTCCGGCGCCCGGTTTCCAAAAACCAATTCCATATTTATCAGAAACAGAAGCAAGGAAATCATACACTTCTTTATTTACATTGAGTGCAGCGGCAAGATCTTGTTTTGCACCAACTTTCGCTTGTATTAAATGATCGCAATGAACAGTTGACGGCACTGCAACTTTAGGCCTGCCGGCCTGCATAAATTGGAGTAATGCCATTTGTGCTGTTGCATCCTGCATAGCAACCCGATCGGGAGAGAAATTGACATAATTTTTCCCTCGTTCAAAAATTTCAAGTGATTGTTCATTAAAAAGATGGGAGTATAAAATTTTTTCAGCTAAGGTTAACGGACGACCGAGTAATTTACGTGCAGCCGAAATTTTTGCTGGCATTTCGCTGTACACCTTTTTAATCATTTCAATGTCAAAAGCCATCTGTAGATTTTTTAATAATGTTGAAACCGAACGTACAAGAAAGTTAAATTCCGATTAAACGGGGAACTGTAAAGTACAAATGCCGGTATATAAATAATATGTTTAAGAACTGTGCAAATTTACATTTGAATAATGTAAAATTGAAATGAAGAGTTTTAAAAAACTAATTAATGATTGTTTATAAAGTAAATTTTTTTTTAAATTGCGTTCCATGTACAAACTAAAACAGCTTATTGAGTGGAGGGTATTTGGCGTTTGCGAGCCATTGGGAGAAAAGCTGGGAATATCTACGAGCCGCATCAGGATGTGGTTTATTTATATTTCTTTTCTTACAATGGGCTCGCCAATTATTATTTATATGGTTATGGCATTTTGGTTAAACATAAAAAATTATATGCTTTCAGCAAGGCGTAATCCGTTTAAATACCTCTAAAAAACTGCGGCCATTGATTAAAATAGAATTTACCCACACCACCTATAACGAGCTTTTCAAAACTATATCAAACCAACTGCATTTAAAAGTAAAAGACAATGTAGGTACAATTCCATCATCTTTAGGTGAGGGGTTTATACAGTTGATAAATCTATACAACGGTTTAGATATAATGATCTATGATTATCTATTGAATGATGACATACTGTATCACCGAAAAAAATCTAACCGCGACATTTATGTTATGCGAATTGATGATACTTCCGCCGCAAAGGAAGAAATAAAATCAGCCTTATTTTTTTCGCATATAAGTAAGGAACTGTATTATATGACGCCGGCTAAAACCCGCACACGCAACGTTCACTTATCTTTTACCAAAGAATGGCTGTTTGAGTTTTTAGCAAATGAGCCACAAGGCGAATCATTGTTTACTAATATTTTGATGAAACAGCCTTTGTATTATTACGAACTTATTGATTCCGAATATCGCCGTTTGCTGCTGGAAGTAATGGAAGGAAAAGATGATGAAACATTCGGCAAATTTAAAATCTATAACCGTGTAATGGCTGTGCTTGAGCGGTTTTTTGTACGCTATTATAAAAAGATTTCTGATACAAACCGGCATTTTAAAATTTCATCAGATGAAATGCAACGTTTGAAAATGGTGGAATCCGAAATACTAAAAGATTTTTCGTTTACGCCACCTAATATAACGCAGCTTTCCCGAATGGCTGCGATGAGCCCTTCTAAACTGAAGCTTGTTTTTAAAGAAGTGTTTGGCATGCCGGTGTATCAATATTATCAAAAACACAGATTGCAAAAAGGCAAAGCAATGCTTATCACAAAAAAATATACTATCAAGCAGGTGGCTTCTGAATTAGGATACATACATGTAAAAGATTTTAGCCGGGCATTTCATAAACATTTTGATCAATTACCAGAAGAAATTATTAATTAGAATATTTTGTACATAGAATATAATCCATATAATACAAGAAATCTTTTGCAGGCATTTGCAAATAGTTGTGCTGCGCGAATTAAAGGCAGCAGCTTTTCTATTCCGCAGCAATTTGGAGAAGGCCAAATGCAAACCTTCAATTTTAACTCAGGTATCTCCGCACTTATTTCTGAAATGAAATTGAAAGAAGAAGTTATCATTACGAGGCATCAGCACTCAAATCTTCAAAACTTTATTCTTGTGTTTCATGAGCAACTTGAAAAATCTGATAAAAAAGACACTCAAAAACTCGCAGCAGAATCTACTTCTTTTTCAAGAAATCTTGTAAGGCTTTCTTCATCTCTCATCAGTACAGAAAGTATTATTGAACCGGTAAAAAAAATGCGCAGTGTAATCATAATTTTTAATAAGGCTACGCTGCTTAATTTTCTTGATTATGAGCTTGTAGAAAAGTTCACCAATATTTATTTCTCTTTTTATCTTAAGAAAAATTATGTAGTGCCATTAGACGCAGAGTACAGGGTTATTTTGCAGGAGCTGCATCGCGATGTGGATAATCATCCGTTGATAAATATCTTTACGGAAAACCGCATTTTATTATTGCTTGAAAAATTTATCTATAATTTTTTAATTCGTGATAAACACACCGGCAAACGACTCCAGTTTAAAGAAGAAGAAATTGCACAGCTCGTAAAAGCTGAAACTTTATTGCTTGAAGATTTTGGAAAAGCGCCACCAACTATAAACCAGTTGTCGAGGCTTTGTGCAATGAGCCCAACAAAATTTAAAAATGATTTCAAAGCTTTATATGGTTTGCCTGTATATGAATATTACCAGCAACATCGTATGGCTTACGCACGTTCTCTTATACAGGAAGGCGAATATGCAATAAAGGAAGTGGGAATCATGGTAGGTTATAGCAATCTTGGCCATTTTGCAGCAGCATTTAAAAAGGAGTATGCTATGCTTCCAAGTGAATGGATGTACGCAAATCGTGTTCAGCCTGATATTCCCTCAAAAGAAAATAACGAACCGCCAACCGGAGGGGATTTATAAAGCCTTTTTTAGTTTTACTAACTGTTCAAGCAAACTTTCAATTAGATCTAACCGAAGCATATTGGCGCCGTCGCTTTTAGCGATAGCCGGGTTTGGATGTGTTTCAATAAAAAGCCCGTCTGCTCCTGCAGCAATAGCAGCTTTTGCAATGGTACCGATTAGTTGCGGATTACCGCCTGTAACACCGCTTGGTTGATTAGGTTGTTGTAAACTATGTGTACAATCCATAACAACAGGCACTTTTTGTTCCTGCATCCAGGGAATATTTCTGTAATCAACTACCAAATCCTGGTAGCCAAAAGTCGTTCCGCGTTCTGTAAGTATAATTTTATTATTGCCGGCGGAACGTATTTTTTCAACAGCGAACTTCATAGAATGACCGCTTAAAAACTGGCCTTTTTTTACATTCACAATTTTATTTGTCTCACCTGCTGAAAGCAAAAGATCGGTTTGCCGGCAAAGAAATGCAGGAATTTGCAACACATCTATATATTCAGCTGCAATAGATGCTTCATCATGCGCATGTACGTCGCTGGTAACAGGTAAACCAAAACATTCGCCTGTTTTTTTGAGAAGATGTAAAGCATTATCGTCGCCTATTCCTGTAAAAGAATTTGCACTGGTGCGATTGGCCTTACGATAGCTCGATTTAAAAATGTAGGGAATGCCCAGGCGTTTACAAATGGAATAAACTTTATCAGCAACCTGCATTAATAATTCTTCGCTTTCAACAACACAAGGTCCGGCAATTAAAAAAAAGTTGTGTTCATCGTATTGTTGTTTTGCAAATAATTCTTTCAAAAAATCGGGCAACATAGGGCGAATGTACGAAGTGATATTTTTAATTTTTATTTTTGGGTTGTGACTTTACAGTATCAGCCAACTTAGCTCAGGTGGTAGAGCAGCACATTCGTAATGTGCGGGCCGTCAGTTCGAATCTGATAGTTGGCTCTTTAATTGACGGCATTTTGCATAAATATTTATAAACATCAATAAAAACTTTGTGTAAAAAATTTTGAGTTAACTACACACTACCAACACTCAACCTTTATTTTTGCTGCACATTAAACAATATCTGATGGTTGATGTAATATTGGGTTTACAATGGGGAGATGAAGGCAAAGGAAAAATTGTTGATTATTTTGCGCCTAATTACGATATAATAGCACGCTTCCAGGGTGGCCCAAATGCCGGCCATACTTTATATGTTGGCGATAAAAAGATCGTGCTGCACCAGATTCCTTCGGGTATATTTCATCAAAATACAATTAATATAATTGGTAATGGAGTTGTGCTCGATCCTGTTACTTTAAAAAAGGAATGTGAAACTGTCGCAGGTTTCGGTATTGATGTTAAAAAGAATTTATTCATTTCGCAGCGCACAAACTTAATAGTGCCAACGCATCGTGCATTGGATAAAGCATCTGAATTATCAAAAGGGGAGAGCAAAATTGGTTCTACGCTTAAAGGTATTGGTCCATCTTACATGGATAAAACCGGTCGTAATGCATTGCGTGTTGGTGATATAGCAGATAAATCCTTTGTTACGCAGTACATAAAGTTGCGTTTAAAACACCAGCGCTTGCTGGATAATTTTCATTTTACAGAAGATATTACGCAATGGGAAGAAGAATTTTTTGAAGCGGTTGATTTTTTGCGCACGTTAAACGTTGTTAATGGCGAATATTTTATCAACGAACAAATAAGCAACGGCAAAAAAGTTTTAGCAGAAGGCGCACAGGGAACAATGCTTGATATTGATTTTGGAACTTTTCCTTTCGTAACTTCCTCTAATACTATTTCTGCAGGCGTTTGCTCAGGACTTGGTGTTGCGCCCCAAAAAATTAATGATGTGCTGGGCGTAACAAAAGCTTATTGTACGAGAGTGGGCGGTGGACCTTTTCCCACAGAATTGGATAACGAGACAGGAGAGCAATTGCGTAAAATAGGAAATGAGTTTGGTGCAACTACAGGCAGGCCACGCCGTTGCGGGTGGATTGACCTTGTTGCTTTAAAATATACCTGCATGCTGAATGGGGTTACAAAAGTGATAATGACAAAAGCAGATGTTTTGGATTCTTTTAAAGAATTAAATGTTTGTACCGAATATATTATTAATGGAACACAAACTCACAAAGTACCTTTTCAATTAATGCAAACAGATGTGAAACCAATTTATAAAAGTTTCGAAGGATGGAATTGCGATTCAGGCAAATTAAAAACCGGTAATAATTTGCCGGATGAAATGCAGCGTTATGTATCTTTCATTAATCAATATATAGGCTCGCCGGTTAGTTATATTTCAAACGGGCCACAAAGAGAACAAATAATAAAAATTGTAGCATAAAAATTTTTTTTGCTGATAAAAAAACTCGTTGAAATTTTACAACTGCTAATCCAACTTATGTATGGCTAAATCAGAAAAAGAAAAAAAATCCGGTCAAAAACCAGCAGCCGCCAAAAAAGAAGCGGCTGATAGCTCGTCAAAAGCAAAAAAGCAAAAGGAAGATGATAAAGAAACATTTGATGATGAACTTGAAGACGATGATATAAAATCATCTTCATCTAAGTCTGCCCCAAAAACAAAAAAGAAAGGTGAAGAAGGCGATGATGAGGATGAAGACGATGGTGACGATGATGTGGAACCAGATGATTGGGAAAAACCCGAGGAGGAAGAGGAATGGGATCCTGATTTTGATGAATTTGATATTCCAAAATCAAAGGGAAAAAAATCGAGCGGCGGCAAAAAGGAAACCGAAAGCGAGGAAGATGATTTTAAGTTTGATGATGACATGAAGGAGTTTGACCTGTTTAATGATTCAGGCAGCTTTGATGATGACGATGACGATTTTTAAAACTTCACCAAATAAGTGCAACGGGTTACTGAGTCTTTTTGTATAGAAAACGTAATTTTATTAAAACAACAGATGCTGAATTGGGCAAGCCAGTTTAGCATCTGTTGTTTTTTAGATAGCCATAATTATTCTGATAAATATCATAAATATGATTGTTTAGTTGCTGCAGGCAGTTATAAAAGTTTTTCACTCTTCCAAAATTCTTTTTCTGAACTTGATTTTTTTTACAATGAAAATAGCGATTGGATATTTGGACATTTAAATTATGATCTTAAAAATGAAATTGAAAACCTGCAATCAATACATGAAAACAGAATTGGCTTTCCTGAAATTTTTCTTTTTATACCAATAACTGTTTTAAGTTTAAAGAATCATACGCTAACAATTGCTTCTATAGAAAAACAACCACAATTAATATATGATGAGATCAATAATGAAAAGATATATGATGATGTTTTATCCAATACAGAAAAGATAAAGCTGCATTCGGCCTTAAGCAAGAAAGAATATATCGGCGTCATTAAAAAAATACAGCAACATATATTGCGCGGAGATTGTTACGAAATAAATTATTGCCAGGAATTTTTTGCAGAGAATATTGTTATAAACCCTCTGTCAACCTATATGCAATTGTTGCAAATTTCACCAACACCGTTTTCGTGTTTCTATAAACTGGATACTAAATATGTTTTATGTGCCAGCCCCGAAAGATTTTTATGTAAAGTGGATAACAAAATTTTTTCACAACCAATAAAAGGCACTGCACCACGTAACAAGGATAATATTTTAGATGAAGTTGAAAAAAATAAGCTTCAGCAAAATAAAAAGGAAAGAAGTGAAAATGTTATGATAGTTGACCTGGTGAGAAATGATCTGAGTAAAATATGTGAAGAAGGCAGTGTTGAAGCAGAAGAATTGTTTGGGATTTACTCTTTTCCGCAAGTGCATCAAATGATTTCTACTATAAAAGGAAAATTGAAAAAAAATATTCCTTTTTCAGAAATTTTGCGGGCCACTTTTCCAATGGGTTCAATGACAGGAGCTCCAAAACTGCGGGCCATGCAATTGATTGAGGAATACGAAAGAACAAAACGTCAATTGTTTTCAGGAAGCATTGGCTACATATCTCCGAAAAAAGATTTTGATTTTAATGTAGTGATACGAAGTATATTTTATAATGCAACTAATCAATATTTAAATTACCTGGTTGGCAGCGCAATAACTTTTTATGCTGATGCAGAAAAAGAATATGACGAATGCCTGCTAAAAGCAAAAGCTATTACTGAAACGCTTCAATAATTATTTGGAAGTGGCTGTTGAAGTTATACTGCCACTGCCCTTGCTTAATAAGAGCTCAACACTTTGTTTTAGGATTTCAATTTTTTTGGCTTGAAACAATTGCAGTTTGTCAGATGGAATGCGCATTGGATAAACATCTCCTTTCGCAAGAGTATTATCCATATCAGGATTTAATTGGTTAAACATGGAAATATCCATCATTAAAGTGTTTGCAATGACAACAGAATTATATTTCCCATATACATTTACTGTTGTACAATTTGCAGCTGTTTGAAGATACGTGTCGTTTTTGAAGCTATTATCCGGTTTTATTTCAGTTCCTGTAACTGTAGCAATACTTCCGTCGCCTTCAAAAAAGTAATGGGTTGCGATAAATTTTTTAACATGGTTACGTGTTTCAAGCGGCAGATAATATTGAAGATTCCAAAAGTCTTTACTGTGTGCTTTTTGAATCGCTCTGTTCACCGTACCTGAACCTGCATTATACGCTGCTACCACTAAAAGCCAATCTCCATAAGTGGAATATAATTCTTTTAAAATCTTACAAGCTGCGTTTGTACTTTTTATATAATCGTACCTGTCATCAACATAATAATTTGTTCTTAAACCATGTTCTTGCGCGGCATCAGACATAATCTGCCACGGCCCAACTGCACCTGCCCATGATACAGCAGTGCATTTTAAACTGCTTTCTATTACGGAAAGATATTTAAGTTGTACCGGTATTCCATATGAAGTTAAAATGCGGTCATAAAGATCAAAGTATGGCCTGCCCCAAACTTTCATGTTATTAAAGTAATCAGTATGGTGTTTAATATAATCGTCCGCGAAAAATTTTTCTTCCGCATTCATTTCAAAATTTACAGATGTTTTATTAGAAGATGAGGAAAGAAGACTATGAAACATCTTGGAGCTATCTACTGCTAAAGAAGCACGGGTATTCTTGGTTGAATCAACTCCGCTGCTGTCTTTATTTGAATAATAATGAATAACCAGCTTATTAGAATAACTATTAGAAAAAGAAAATAGACTTATGAAAAATGCGGCAAGAATTATAAGCCTGAAATATCGTATTGAAAGCTGTTCCATTAATTTCATTTGTGTAAATAATTTAATCAGTTGTTCAACTGTTTATTTATTGCCATGAGTTTTTCTGAAAGAGCAAGTAAAGTTAATTCATTTAAATGAGATGCCATTACCTGGATGCCAAAAGGCATTCCGTTAGAATGTTTGAATAATGGAATTGATATCGCCGGGATACCTGTTAAATTGGCAAAAACTGTATATATATCAGCAAGAAACATCTCTATCGGATCATTACTTTTCTCGCCAAACTTAAAAGCCGTTGTAGGGGAAACCGGGAAAATAATTGCATCAACCTGCCTAAAAACAGATTGTATTTTTTGCAGAAGAATATTTCTTACTTTTTGAGCCTGAGTAACATACGCATCATAATAACCTTCACTTAAAACAAAAGTGCCTAACATAATGCGACGTTTTACTTCCTTGCCTAAAAAATTACTTCGGGTTGAAATTATTTGATCATCAAGTTGTGTTGCTTGTTGCGAAGCACCATATTTTAAGCCATCATACCTGGAAAGATTGCTTGAAGCCTCAGCAGTTGTTAAAATGTAATATGCAGGAACTATATAGTCAAGTAAATCAAAATCAATTGGTAAAATTTCAATGTCGTTTTTGAATAAATGATCAATAAAATCTTTTTGTTTTACGCCTATTTCTCTGTCAAGACTCTCATGATTAAATGTGGTGGGAAAATAACCCACACGAAATTTTTTATCAGATAAGGATAAGTTGCGTTCATAGTAAAAATTACTTGTTGTATTTGTACTATCATATTCATCGCTTCCTGAAATTACCTCAAGAACCAAAGCTGCGTCGGCAATAGTTTTAGTAAAAATTCCGATTTGATCGAATGAAGAAGCGTAAGCTATTAATCCAAAACGTGAAACTCTGCCATAAGACGGCTTTAAGCCAACTATGCCGCAAAAATCTGCAGGTTGCCTAACCGAACCGCCTGTATCACTTCCTAAACTTATCATACACAAGTTCGCCTGCACAGAAACCGCCGAACCGCCTGAAGAACCGCCAGGTACTTTTGAATTATCTGCCGCATTTAACACATTGCCATAAGCAGAATTTTCATTACTGCTTCCCATTGCAAATTCATCGCAGTTTTGCCTGCCAATAATGATAGCATCTTCCGCAAGCAATTTTTCAACAACAGTAGCATTATATACAGAATGGAAGTTTTCAAGAATGCGTGAACCGGCTGAAGCAACATGATCTTTATGGCAGATCACATCTTTTAAACCCACAATTACGCCGTGTAATTTTCCTGTTTTTTGGTTGGAGTTACGCGCTGCATCAAGCAGTGAGGCTCTTTCTAAAGCTTCCGTTTCATATACTTCAAGGAAGGCATTGAGATGTTGGTTTTTTTTTATGTTATCAATATAAAAAGAAACGGCTTCAACACATGAGGTTTCGCCGTTTGCTAATAATATTTGATAGTCTTTGATAGAATGAAAGTTCAACAAAGGCTATAAGTTTATTTAAAGAAGAATTACTGCTGAGTGGTTGTAGTTGTTGATGTAGATTGAGCCTGGCTATTTTTAACTGGGCGGGAAGGTTCGTTTATCCCATCCTCCAGTTCTCTGCGCACATTGTTTTTTGCATCATTAAACTCACGGATACCTTTACCTAAACCCCGCATAAATTCAGGAATTTTTCTTCCACCAAATAAAATTAAAACAGCAAGGATAATTAAAACCCATTCGGAAATACCAGGAGTACTCATATAAATTATTTAGAAAACAAAGTTATAAGAAAAAATAATGCTTAAGAGAAATAAAAACACCAAAAATATTTGACAAAGTGTTTACATTCTCTTTTCCTTAATTCTTGCGCTTTTGCCACTACGTGTACGAAGGTAATATAACTTGGAGCGGCGAACTTTACCAACTTTATTTAGTATTACTGATTCCACGTTAGGTGAAAAAAAAGGAAAAGCTCTTTCAACACCAACGCCATCAGATATTTTACGAACTGTAAACGTGGCTGTTGCTCCGCTGCCTTGTATCTTTACAACATCTCCGCGAAAACCCTGAATACGTTCTTTTCCGCCTTCAATAATTTTATAGTTAACGGTGATATTATCTCCGGCTTTAAACTTAGGATGCTGTTTTTTTGCTGTGAGCTGTTCGTGTATAAATTTCGTTGCCGCGTTCATAACCTATATTTTAAAGGACGGCAAAGGTAAATGTGATAAAAAGAAATTCCAAATAAAAGTGAAAGCGTATAACAGAATTAAGGTTAATGAAATTAAAAAATACTCAGCGGGCAACATTAATTGCCCGTTTTTCCCTGATAACCGTAATTTTTATTTGGCCGGGATAAGTCATTTCATTTTGTATTTTTTGCGCTATTTCAAAACTAAGCTTATCACTATCCGCATCTGTAATCTTTTCTGCCTCTACAATTACACGTAATTCACGACCTGCCTGGATTGCGTAAGCTTTTTCAACACCCGTATATCCCATTGCCAAAGTCTCTAAATCTTTTATGCGCTGTAAATATTGCTGCATTATCTCTCTTCTTGCGCCGGGTCTTGCACCGCTAATAGCATCACAGCTTTGCACAATAGGAGAGATAATGTACTGCATTTCCATTTCATCATGATGCGCACCGATAGCATTTACAACAGCTGGGTTTTCTCCATATTTTTCAGCGAGTTTCGCACCCAGCAATGCATGACTTAATTCAGTTTCTTCGTCAGGAACTTTGCCAATATCATGTAATAAGCCGGCACGTTTTGCCAGTTTGGGGCTGAGGCCAAGTTCTGCAGACATAGTTGCGCAAAGATTGGCGACCTCTCGGCTATGCATTAATAAATTTTGCCCATAAGAAGAACGAAATCTCATTTTTCCGACAATACGAACAAGCTCTTTATGCAATCCGTGAATTCCAAGTTCTATAACTGTACGTTCCCCGATTTCCATTACCTGTTCTTCCAATTGCTTGCGGGTTTTTTCAACCACTTCTTCTATTCGTGCAGGATGGATCCTTCCATCAGCTACTAATCTTTGTAAACTTAAGCGTGCAATTTCACGACGTAAAGGATCAAAAGATGAAAGCACAATTGCTTCAGGAGTATCATCTACAATTAAATCAACACCGGTGGCAGCTTCAATAGTACGAATATTTCTTCCTTCCCTGCCAATTATTTGACCTTTGATCTCGTCGCTTTCTAAATTGAAAATTGTCACCGTATTTTCAATAGTTTGTTCAGCAGCAGTTCTTTGTATTGATTGAATAATGATTTTACGTGCTTCTTTATTTGCTTTTTGCCGCGCTTCTTCAATTACTTCCTGCTGTAACTGAAGCGCCTGGGTCTGTGCTTCTTGTTTCAGGCTCTCAATAAGTTGCGATTTTGCTTCTTCTGCAGTGAGGCCGGCAATTTTTTCCAGTCGTTTTATATGTTCTTCCTGGTGTTTTTCAAGTTGATTTCTCTTTTGTGTAACTACTTCAAGCTGGCGATTAAGATTTTCTTTAATGGCTTCATTTTCTTTCATTTGCCTTTCCAGTGAGGCTTCTTTCTGATTGATCGTTATCTCTTTTTGCCTTATCCTGTTTTCCCCATCGTTAATCTTTTTATTTCGTTCAAGAACTTCTTTGTCATATTCCGCCTTTAGCTGAACGAACTTTTCTTTTGCTTCTAAAATCCTTTCTGTTTTTAAAGTTTCAGATTTTAATTGTGCCTCAGAGATTATTTGTTGTGATTGATGCTCAGCTTCCTCTATACGTTTGCGGGTGTTTTTTGCAAAAATTATTTTCCCCAAACCGATCCCTACAAGTAATGCGATTACAGCCAATACTACAGAAGTTATATCCATGAAAATTAATTGAAGTATAAATATTTAATTGTAAATGTGCTTGCGAAGTTAATTATCACAACGCAGATTCATATAAATGTTTTGTGGTTCAATTCAGGAATAACTTGTTTCAATTTGGGAAAATTGAAGGATTATAAAAAAATTAAGATTATTGATTTACAATAACTTATTGACAAATAAACCTGCTGGCATTTGATTTGGCATTAGAGAAATACCCGTTTTTACTCCGTACCTGAAAGAAAGCTTAAAAAACAAACGAAATGAAAAAGCTTTTATTGATTATTGTAACGGGTATTAGCCTTGTATCTTGTACAAAAAATGT
>JAFBAF010000298.1 GCA_019247895.1 Parafilimonas sp.
GCTTTTTTAATCTTTATGTGCCTTGATAAAAAAGGTTTAAAAACAAGCATGTTAATTACCCACACCAATGGCGCAGCAATAAACAGCGCAATTAAAAGATAATATTTGAATGCAGCAAGCCAGAAATTTTTATTCTTTTTTTTGCTGCTAAGTTTTGCCCACAGCCTGAACATAATTCCTGCCTTTCCTTCAATGAACATTAAATGATATTTGGGATCAACCGCTTTTACTTTTATGAATTCATTCTGCAAACCATCCCAATTATTTTTTTGCAGATAAGGCAATGCAATCTTTCCAAAATTTTTTGTATTTTGAATGTCGGCATCTGAAATACCGGGTAGCGGAAAAAATCCTAAATACTTATCTTTTTTCCCTTTCATCATCCAGTGAAAAATCGTAAAGATGCTTACCAAATTCAAATGACGATCATACAATGCAACTGTTCCAACATGATTAGCACCTGCATTCTTCAACATTGGTTTTATTCTTTCAAAAGCATTCACCCACATATTTCTTACGCCAGTAATTGTTATTACAGGTGCGTTTTTTAAAACGTTGATGAAAGTTGAATCATGCATCAATGCATTGAAAGGGATGCTTGGCGATAAAAACCACGGCTGGTAGCCAAGAATAATAAGATCGTATTTATTTTCTTGTAATTGAAAAGGCTCAAGTTCATGCACAACATCTAAAACACAATCAGGCATTACGCTGAAAAAACGTTGGGATGTCCATGGAAAAGCAAAATCATTTTTCAATTTGATTCGCACTTTTTCAACATCAACACCAGCTTCAATTAAAGGTGCGCAAAAATTATTAATGATCTGTTCTAATTGACCTGATTGCGAATAATAAATAGCCAACACTTTTTTCATCAGCTGAAATCTGTGGGTTTAATTGCTTTTGAAGTTTGGCTATAATCAATTAATATTTTCTGAACATCAGTCGAAAGCTTTTTGTAATTTGTTTTTATAAAAGCTGCATCTTCTGCAATGTTCTTATTGTATTTGGTAACTTTTGGTGCATGTTCCTGGATTATTAATCTTAAAAAACGAAATTCAACATTCGATGTATCTGAACGCAACACCGTTTCGAGTTTTGTTGCACCTTCTTTAAAAGTTTTTAATTTTTCTTTCGGCACTTTCAATAAATCAGCTTTCTTCATTTGTAAGGCGCCGATAAATGCATCTTTATTTTTTAAGCCTGATGAATTGATCAATGAAATCTCGTTATCAATTTCTTTAATGCCTCCTGATTTTAATATTTGATAGAAGGTAGTTTTATCAAATTGCTGAAAAAAAGTACATGCTTTTAAGCCGGAAATCCCACATACTATTAATACAAGAAGAATTATGCTTGTCTTCATATTCAAATCCGCAAATTTAATATTTAAAGATGAAGTATTAGACTTAGTGTTTAATGAAAGCTTGTTAAACAATCATTTGCCTGGAATATATTTTTTCTGAAATAGAAGTTAGATTTGCGCTGCTTGTAAATCCGCAATAAAATTCATTGGAAAATAATTCACAACAATTTAAAGATGTTTGGGCACTAATACTTGGTGGCTCAAGCGGCTTTGGCTTTGCAGCAATTAAAAAACTGGCAAAGCACGGAATGAACATTGCAGTTTTATATCGTGAAACGGCACAGGTTGAAAAAGAAGTATTGCAAAATTTTGATGAAATTGCTAAAGAAAACAAGGTTCAGATTTTAGCATATAATTTTAATGCATTGGATGAAGAAGGACGATCAAAATTCATCAGTGAATTTTCAAACTCAGTTGCTGAAAAAAAATGTGTAAAGTTGTTATTGCATTCAATTGCAAGAGGAAACCTGAAACCTTTATTTACAGACAGTGAAGCAACCAATATACTTTCAATAGATGATATCCAGCTTACAACGTATGCCATGAGCACCAGTTTAATTGACTGGACAAGATTATTGCTAAAAGAAGAATTGTTTTGCAGCGATGCAAGAATAATTGGTTTAACAAGCGAAGGCGCTAATAAATATTGGGAAGGTTATGCAGCTGTTTCTATTGCAAAAACATCTTTAAAAAGCCTTTCAACATACATGGCTGTTGAATTTGCAAGGCATGGTTTGAAAACAAATTTAATACAGGCAGGCATTACGGAAACGCCCTCATTAAAAAGAATTCCCGATAGTAAAACATTAATAGATTTTGCAACTTCAATGAATCCTTTAGGCAGAATTACAACACCTGAAGATGTAGCAAATGTTATTTATCTTTTATGCACTGATGAAGCTGGATGGATCAATGGCGCTTTAATTCATGTTGATGGCGGCGAACATTGCCGGTAATCATTAAAGATTAATTTGATATTCGGTGTTCTTGTTTTTTGGTAAATACCGATCAGGCACTTCAATATTTTTCGCATTAGCATCCCAGAAAATACTGACAATAAAATAGCGCTGGCCATCAAAATACAATTGGATATTATTAATCCCTTTTGTTATTTCTTCTTCACCATTTTTATTTGTAAAATGCGATTCGTAAGTTGAAAAAACTTGAGTGCCTGCACCGTATGAATTTGTTATGCGATATAATTCTTCTTCATTAAAACCAATATCAGCCATTCTTGTTTTATTACGCTCCGCATAATCTTCGGGTGTAATAAATTTTAAAACGGAGCCGCTGTCTTTATCGGGCACAGCAATATACATGCGTGCATCTTCTGCAAATAAATTCCGGAATGCGTTCCAGTCGCGATCTTGCCCCACCGGTCCTGAGATTACATCATACAAAGAGTGAATAATACCATTAACAGTACTTAGATCTTCCGCGCTATCTTCATTCAAACTTTGACTAAATCCTTTACCTGTTAATAGAATTAACACAAACGAAAAAATGAGCTTATAATTCATTTCAAGCAATTTGAAGGGTAAACAATTTTAAATGGATACAGATTTAAACGTAAAAGTTTAAATGGGCATTTCTGATTATAGTTTTTTAGGTTTTCTTTTCAATTGTTGCATGGCTCTTTATTCAATACTTTTGCGTGGCAAATAATATTGCAGTTTAATATGAGTCAAGATCAGGTTTTTAAAGATGAAATAAAGAATGCATCCGATTTTAAGTTTGGTGCAACGGTAGCCAATGTTTTTGATGATATGGTAAACCGTTCGGTTCCATATTATGGTGAAATGCAGCGCATGATTGCAGAACTTGCAGCCGATCATGCAAAAGATGGAAGCTATGTGTATGATTTGGGCTGTTCAACAGGCACAACAATGATTGGCATGAATTCTTTTGTGCCCGAAAACATAGAATTTATTGGCGTAGATGATTCTGATGAAATGCTTGCAAAATGTGATACCAAATTAAAAGAAGCCGGCTTTAACAGGCAATACCAATTAATAAATGCTGATCTGAATAAAAATGTTGAGATAAAAAATGCCTCTGTTGTAGTGTTGTGCTTAACGCTGCAGTTTGTGCGGCCAATTTATCGGGAACGCTTGGTAAAAACAATTTATGATGGTTTGAACAAAGACGGTGTTTTAATATTGATCGAAAAAATATTGGCTGAAGAAAGTTTATTCAACCGTGATTTTATAAAATATTATTACGATATGAAGCGCCGTCATCATTATAGTGAGATGGAGATCTCTCAAAAAAGAGAAGCGTTGGAAAACGTTTTAATTCCATATAAATTAAGTGAAGACAATTTACTGTTACGTGAGAGCGGATTTGCGCATGTAGAAATTTTTTTTAAATGGTATAATTTTGCCGGCCTTATTGCTGTAAAAAGATAGTATGGTACAAATTGGCAACTTTTTTTTTAAATACCGTAACTGGCTGTTCATCATTTTTTACGCATTGCTGTTTGTGCCCGGCGTTCCTCAATTATTTACAGAAAAAAATTTCGGACCAAATTATTATTGGTATCCAATCATTATCGGTTTGATTATTACAATTCTTGGCCAGGCAATTCGCGGCGCTACGATTGGTCTGGCATATATAATTCGCGGCGGAAAAAATAAAAAAGTATATGCCGAAGATCTGGTAACAACAGGCATCTTCGCACATTGCCGCAATCCATTATACGTTGGAAATATTTTAATGATTGCAGGTGTTGGAATTTTATCAAATTCGCTTTTGTACGTGGTTATAATGATTCCTTTTTTTCTTTTTATCTGGCAGGCAATTGTACTGGCAGAAGAAAATTTTCTAAGAAATAAATTCGGAGAACAATTCAATGATTATTGCGCAAGAGTTAATCGTTGGTTTCCTAAGTTAAAAGGAATTAGCAACACATTTTCAGGTATGCGTTTTAACTGGAAACGTTATCTTGCAAAAGAGCATACAACAACGTTTATCTGGCTTGTTGGAATTATTTTAATCTTATTATTTTTTTATCCTGAACTCACAAATAATGATGCGCATTTACGCAACACATTACTTGTAATTATGCTTGCAGTTTTATTAATTATTTACATCTGCATTCGCATTATAAAAAAGCAAGGAAGGCTTGAAGGTTAGAGTTTTCTAGGTGACCGGCTTTTGTACTTCGTGGCATCTTCGTTGCGTCGCAACACTTCAACTATATTAATTCTCTTCAGCTTTTTTATTAGGTTTGCGCTATGTCACAGCTTACAATCAGCAAACGTGGCCGGGAAATGCCGCCATCGCCCATTAGAAAATTGGTTCCTTATGCGGAAACTGCAAAGCAAAAAGGCATTAAAGTATATCACTTAAATATTGGTCAGCCAGATATTGAAACACCAAAGCATGTATTGGATGCAGTTCGTCATTCCGATTTTAAAATTTTAGAATATAGTCATAGTGCCGGTAATGAAAGTTATCGCCGAAAATTAGTAAGTTATTATGCAAAGAATGGAATTGATATAAATCATAATCAAATCATCATTACAACAGGCGGGAGTGAAGCGATCTTATTCGGATTTATGGCATGTATGGATCCGGGTGATGAAGTGATCATTCCTGAACCATATTATGCAAATTATAATGGTTTCGCTGTTTCTGCAGGTGTAAATGTTGTGCCGATAATATCACACATAGAAAATGGTTTTGCATTGCCGCCAATTGAAGATTTTGAAAAATCTATCACCAATAAAACTAAAGCGATTGTTGTTTGCAATCCAAATAATCCAACAGGTTATTTGTATAGCAGAGATGAAATGGAAGTGTTGAAGCAGATCGCGTTAAAATACAATTTGTATTTGTTTGCTGATGAAGCTTACCGCGAATTTTGTTACGAAGAAGATCATTTCAGCGCAATGCAATTGCAAGGTTGCGATGATAATGTTGTATTGATGGATACGATAAGCAAACGTTACAGTTGTTGCGGCGCAAGAATCGGCGCTTTTATTACGCGCAACAAAGAATTGTATAATGCTGCGATGAAGTTTGCGCAGGCAAGATTAAGTCCGCCGGGTTTTGGACAAATTGCAGGCGAAGCTGCGATTGATTTACCCAATAATTATTTTGATGTAACCAAAGCTGAATACAAAGCAAGAAGAGATCTGTTAGTGAAAAGATTAAATGCGATGAAAGGTGTTTTTTGCCCGAATCCCGGTGGCGCATTTTATGCAATGGCAAAATTACCAATCGATGATTCAGACAGATTTTGTCAATGGTTGCTGGAAGAATTTAATTACAACAAACAAACAGTAATGCTTGCACCTGCAACAGGTTTTTATGGAAGTGTTGATTTAGGAAAAGATGAGGTAAGGCTTGCTTACGTGTTAAATCTTGAATCAATAAACGCTGCAATGGATTGTTTGGAAAAAGCTTTAGAGCAATATCCCGGCAAAAAGAATTAACGTATCAGCGTTACATTTCCTTTTTTAATTATTGTGCCGCTGCCTGTACATTGCATCTCCATCACATAAATATATACATCAGGATCTTGGGCAACATTTTTAAATTTTCCATCCCATCCATAAACAAAATTGTTAGAAAAAAAGTTTGTCTTCTGAAAGATCATTTGCCCCCAGCGATTAAAAATTGTAAAAGATTTTATCGGTATATCAAAACCAGATCTTGGAAAGAAATAATCATTCATGCCATCGTTATTTGGAGAAAAAGTATTTGGAATAAAAACAGATTCGCTTGTGCAAATCGCATTGATCCTGATTCTATCACTATCTACACATCCAAATTCATTTGAAACTTGTAGAGTATATGTCAATGTTTTTGTAACTGTTGCCACAGGCTGAAAGCAGTTATAACATGAAAGCCCGCTGGCAGGTAACCATTGCGGGTTTATTGCATCACTACTGTTCGTAGTTGTGATATTAAATGTTGAACCCGCAAGTAATGAAATACTGCTGTCAATAATATTTACAGCAGGCAATGGATTAACAGTTACATTCGCAACAGCTGTATCAGCAAAACAATTATTACTGTCTTTGCCAATAACTGTGTAGGAAGTTGTTGATGAAGGAAACGCAGATGGATTTTGTGTAGTTGTGCTGCTTAAAGAAGCTGCCGGCGACCAAACATAATTATCAGCGCCGCTCACATTCAATGTTGCGGAATCGCCCTGGCAAATTGAATAAGAATTAGGTTGTGCAGATACAAGTTCTTTCGTTTGTACATCTATGTGAACAGAATCTGTTGCTGAACAGCCACCATCATTTGTTCCGGTAACATAATATGTTTCAGATTGAGATGGTGTTGCGATTGGATTAGCGCAGTTGGTGCAACTTAAATCTGGATTAGCTGCCCAAACATAAGTTGTTGCGCCCGTTGCATTCAATGTTATATTGTTATTAGCACAAGCAAATGCGTTTGCGCCTGCATCAACAATTGGCGCATCAGAAATTTTTATTTGATGTATGATGGAATCACTGCAACCGTTTTTATCTGTAACTTTTAAACTGGCATTATAAGTTACAGGAAAAGTGTAAGTGTAGGTTAGCGGGCCGCTGCTTGTGGAAGTTCCCCCATCTCCAAAACTCCATTGCCATTTATTGATTGGTGCGTTATTGCCGGAAGTTGATTGGTCGTTAAAGTTTACTATAGAATTTGTGCAACCCGCCGGGTCACTTTGGAACTCTGCGTAAGGGCCATCAACCGTTATAACACTATTGTAGTAAACGGTATCAAAGCAATTGTAAATATCCTTTATATATGATACGGGCACATAACTTTCGTTTTTGCGATATACATATTCTAATGTGTCTTTCTTCTTACCAAAATCGCTTGTATAATTATCTCCGTCATTCCACGCAAATAATTTTGTTATGGCGCTGTCAAAACCGGTAACAACAAAAGATAAAGTATCGTTCCTGCAATAAATATTTTTTTGTGGCAAAATTTTTATTTTAGGATTGCTTGTGTTTATATGCAAAGTATCATAAGCCGTGTCGTTACATGTTGTGCCGGTTACATCTAACTCCACATAATAAACACCTGGCGTATTGTATATATGCGTTAGCGATTTAAGTATTGAAGTTTGTCCGTCACCAAATTTCCATAGCCTGCTTGTTTCATTAATTGAATTATCTCTGAAATCAACCGAAGACATATTGCCGCAGTTTATACCCGGATTAAATTTTGCAACTGTACCATCAACATGAATATAATTCACTTTTATAGCCGAATCGGTACAACCATTTTCCGATACTAAAAGCTTAACTGTAAAAAAACCGGTATCGCGATAATGATGTTGAGGGTTTTTATCAAAGCCAATCGAATTGTCGCCAAAGTCCCATTGGTATGCAGTTGCATTGCCTGACTTATTTTTAAAATCACGTAATGTTGAAGCGCAGCCATTTAATGGCGATGCCGTAAAATCAGGATCGGGTTTATTGCCGGCTGAAACAGCGCTGTTAATTGTATAAGTGGCAGAACAACCCTGTGTTGTTTGGACAGTAAGAGAAACATTATATTTCCCTTCTGCAGTATAAGAATGGGAAGGATTTTGCTGAGCTGATGTTCCTCCGTCACCAAAATCCCAAAGCCAGCTTTTTACAGTTGCACCTTGTAGTTGCGAATTATCTTTAAAAGATGATAACAGGTTCACACAACCTGAATCTCCGGTAATAACATCAAATTGAACAATCGGCGTAGCTGCAACCGAGATGTAATTATTTTTTTCTTTATAATCTTGGCCGGAAGCGTTTTTTACAATTAACCGAACAGAATAATTGCCGGTTGTTGTATAAGTAACAGAAGGATTTTGTAAAGTTGAAGTTTGGCCATCACCAAAATCCCAAAACCAGGACGTAGGCAAGCCGGTTGAATTATCTTTAAACTGAACTGTAAAAGGCGAGCATCCCTGCGTACCGGAAACAGAAAAGTCTGCTTTAAGTTGAGCAGAAAGATGACCACCAATAATTATTACAATCAGTAACAGCGATAATCTCATAAAACAGTTTAAGAAACTGATGCTACCATATTCTTTTAAATTAAAAAAATATCTTAAGCATAGTTGCCTATAACGAACAAAAACCCTGCTAAATTGCCTGTTATGGCGGTTATGAGCATATCAATGACTTTAGGAAACACAGAATTATGTAATTATATACATTGCAAGTGTTTTGTGTGAGAAAATAATCGATTGCCTCTTATATGCGGTGCTAAAAACTAAATAAGGGTAAATTTTATCCGAAGGTTTTTCCTTTACAAACAAAAGATTATTTTTGCGCCCCTAATAAGGCGGGATAGCTCAGGTGGTTAGAGCGTCGGATTCATAACCCGGAGGTCTCGGGTTCAATTCCCGATCCCGCTACTAAAGACAGTTTTGAAACTGTCTTTTTTAATGCTGTGAAGAGTTGATGGAATCTTTTATGCGCTTGCTCGTGTCTACACTATCATTTGGTGGCGCATAACCATCGGGAATAGGTGTAACATTCGTATCATTGATATCGCGACGTTGGTCAATAGCGTTAATAGAATCAGGAGTTGAAGAATTACTTGTATTGCTGGCACAACCTAAAGTCATTAGGATTGAAAAAAGATAGATGAAATTTTTCATAGTGTTTTTAAGAATGAAAGCAAGAATGTTGCCGATTAATTTTATCTTTCTATATTCTTATCCGTATACCTTTTTATGAAATCAATTCTAACAATCGGCTTTATATTTTTAAGCGCAACAATTTTTGCACAGTTAACCGCGCCAACTATTCAATGGCAGGTAAGTTTGGGCGGCAGCAGCTCTGATGTTGCAAAATCCATTCAGCAAACAAAAGATGGCGGGTATATTGTTGCAGGATATTCTTATTCAAACGACAGCAGTGTTACCGGTAATCATGGCAGCAGTGATTGCTGGGTTGCCAAACTTAAAAAAAATAGTACCGTTCAATGGCAAAAAAGTTTTGGAGGAAGCAGTAATGACGAAGCGAATTGTATTCAACAAACACAAGATAGCGGTTATATTATTGCAGGAAGTACCAATTCCAAAGACGGGGATGTGACCGGCAATCATGGTGGTGATGATTACTGGATAGTTAAGCTTACAAAAAATGGCGCCATCCAATGGCAGAAATGCTTTGGTGGCAGCAATAATGAATACGCAACTTCAATTCAACAAACTAATGGTGGGGGATATATTGTTAGCGGTTATTCTTTTTCCGGTGATGGCGACGTAAGTGGCAATCACGGACGTGAAGATTATTGGATAGTAAAACTTACAAATAATGGTACCATTCAATGGCAAAAAAACCTGGGAGGCAAACGGCAGGATATTGCTAATTCTATTTATCAAACGAAGGATGCTGGATATATCATTGCGGGATATTCTGATTCACATGATGGTGATGTCACTGTTAATTACGGCACTTATGATTACTGGATAGTAAAGCTTACTGAGACGGGCATAATTCAATGGCAAAAAAGTTTTGGTGGCAGCGGTAAAGATTATGCAGAATCAATTCAGCAAACCTTAGATAGCGGGTATATTGTAGCGGGAGAATCTTCATCTAATGATAGCGATGTAACAGGTAACCATGGCGGCTCTGATTATTGGATTGTAAAGCTGGATAAAACAGGCACTATTCAATGGCAAAAAAGCATAGGTACCCCTAAAATTGATAATGCTACATCTGTACAGCAAACCATAGACGGCGGATATATAATTGCGGGGTATTCTAATGGCGGAACTTACAACGGACGTTATAATCACGGCAGAAACGATTATTGGATAGTAAAACTTGCAAAAAATGGCAATATGCAGTGGCAAAATTTTTACGGTGGCAGCTACGATGATAATGCATACGATATCGAACAAACAAAAGATAGCGGATACATTGTTGCAGGCTTATCGTATTCAAATAATAATGACGTAACAGGCAATTATGGTTCTTCCGATTATTGGGTAGTAAAATTGAATAAGGATGGTACAAAAAACTTATCTCAACAAGCCACAACCTTATCTTCAAACATTCAAATCAAAAATGGTAATAAAAACTTTTCTGTTTATCCCAATCCTGCAAAAAACGTTTTACATATTCAATTAAATGGCAGCGCAGTTTTTTCTTTAATAAATACTTCCGGAGAAATTTTGCTTACAAAATGTATTAATGGCAACGACGATATAAATGTCGGCTCTTTGCCGGCAGATTATTACTATTTGAAAAATAATACTACAGGATTAGTGCAAAAAATACTTGTAGAAAAATAAAGATCAATTATTTAGCAATTGCTGTAAACGTTCTTTAACTTTTTCTGCAGTTGGCAACATTTCTTTTTCAAGAACTAAATTGATGGGAACTGCAGGTAAATCCAATGCGCCCAATACTTCAACAGGTGCGTCCAATTTTCGAAAACAGTTATGATTAATACGGTGTGCTAATGCTTCGGCAAAAGAATTTGTTTGCTGTTCTTCTGTTATTACTAAACATTTGCCATGTTTTTTTACGGTAGAAAAAACAAGGTCTTCATCTAACGGGTATAATGTTCTTAAGTCAATTATTTCAATTTGCGATTCAAATTGCTTTGCAGCTTCTTTTGCCCAGTAAACGCCCATTCCATAAGTAATTACACAAACGGATTCTCCGTTGTTTATCTTTTCTTTATCCGCTTTTAAAACAACATACCCTTTACCAAGAGGAACGATATAATCTTTATCCGGTTCAATAGTTTTTGCTTCTTCAGTGCCGGGAACTTTACTCCAGTACAAACCTTTATGCTCAAGCATAATTACAGGATTAGGATCGTAATATGCGGCTTTCATTAAACCTTTGATATCTGCCGCGTTTGATGGATAACAAATTTTTATTCCTTTGATAGAAAGTAATGTTGTTTCAACTGACCCGCTGTGATATGGACCGCCGCCACCATAAGCCCCCACGGGTACACGCAATATCATGCTAACAGGAAATTTGCCATTCGTTAAATAATTTGATTTAGCAATTTCACATATTAACTGATTTAAACCCGGATATATATAATCACCAAACTGCACTTCAACAATTGGCTTTAAACCAACCGCACTTAAACCGGCGGTTGAACCGATAATGTATGCTTCTTGTATAGCAGTATTAAAAACGCGGTGCTCACCAAATTTTTCTGCCAGTGTTGCTGTTTCGCGGAATACGCCGCCTAATCTTTTGCCTACATCCTGGCCATATAAAATACATTCTTCATGTTGCTGCATTAATTCTTCTATTGCATGAAGCGCCGCATCAACCATTATTATTTTTTCTCCATTTTCCGGTTTGCGTATGCCTGCTTCAAGTTTAATTGATGTTTCTGCAAACACATGTTCAGCTACGGAGTTTGCAAAAGGCTCGTTTGCATTTTTTGCTTTTTCAAATGCGGCCTGTGCATCATCCTGTGCTGCTTTTTCTATATTTTGAATTTCAGTTTCGGTAATACCGCTTTGGCCTAAAAATCTTCGCAGCTTAACAAAAGGATCATTCGAAGCATGTTTTTCCAAACTCTCTTCTGTTCTGTAAAATTCTTTTCTAACTCCGCTTGTATGATGATTTAATAATGGAACTGTTGCATGCACCAACAAAGGTTTTCTTTCCCTGCGTACATAGTTGATGGCATAATTCATAACACCGTAAGCATGTTCAAAAACACTTCCATCCACCTTTACACGATGCAAGCCTTTAAATCCGTCTGCAAACTCAAATGCATTCATTGCTCTTGCTTCTTCTGCAGTTACACTGATGCCCCATTCATTATCCTGCACCAGGTAAATTATCGGCAATTGTTTTAAAACAGCAAATTGAAATGCTTCACTTACTTCACCTTCAGTAATACTGTAATCACCAAAACTGCACAACACAACAGGGTTTTCGTAACTGCTGCCTTTTTTTAAAAGATGAGGCAAATGTTTTTCTAAATATTGAATGCCTTGCGCAATACCTGTGGTAGGAATTGCCTGCATTCCGGTTGCACTACTTTGATGAATGATCTGCGGCTTATCCGGATTTTTATAGCTTGGATGGGAATAATAAGAGCGGCCGCCTGAAAAAGGATCATCAGCTTTAGCAAGCAATTGCAACATCAATTGGTGAGGTGAAAAACCCATTGACAATAATAAGCTTTCATCACGGTAATATGGACTTACAAAATCGCAAGGCAGCAGTTGCATGCCCGTTGCAATTTGTATAGCTTCATGACCTTTTGAAGTGGAATGAACGTATTTGCAAACCTGCCTGTTATTTTCGTAGATATCCGCCATACTGCGTGCGGTAGCCATAAACCGGAAAGCCTTGGCAAGAATCGCATTATCAAGCATAGGCAAATATCTGTTGAGTAAAAAAAATAAACAAAGTAATATGTATTAAATCAGCGATTATTTTATTTCTATCTCAAATACCTTATCATTTTCAAGATAGCCTGATAAAACATCACCCACTACACATTCTCCAACGCCTGAAGGCGTACCTGTATAAATAAGGTCGCCGATATTTAAAGCAAAATATTGAGATATATCAGCTATCACACGATTAAAAGAAAATATCATTTCATTACTATTTCCTTTTTGCACCATTTCACCATTAAGCTTTAGAGAAAATTCGATGGAATTTTTTGATGCCGCTTTTTGTAGCTGTTGCCAGGTTCCCAATACAGCAGAATTATCCCACGCTTTTGCTTTTTCCCATGGCAGGCTTTTTTTCTTTAATTCTGTTTGTACATCTCTTGCGGTAAAATCAATGCCAACAGTTATACCATCATAATACCTTGAAGCCTGTGCTTCGTCTATATATTTTCCATTTTTAGAAATATGCAATACAAGTTCTGCTTCATAATGCAGTTCATTGGTAAATTGCGGATAATAAAATGGTGTATTAGGTAGCAATAAGGCACTTTTTGGCTTAAGAAATATTACAGGGTCTGAAGGCAGTTCGTTGTTTAATTCTTTGGCATGTTCGCTATAGTTTCGGCCTACACAAAATATTTTCATGTGCTTTAGTTTTGGTATTAGTAATTGAATGAAGCCATTAGCATTGGATTTGAATAATAAAAATAATAAAACTAAAGCGCTTTCAATCCCGGATTATCATCAATTATAAATTTTTTACCGTTCACTATATTCATGGTTCTTTCAATACCAATGGTTGAAAAATCTTCAATTACTTCACTACAAAATTCAATTTTTTTCCAGATCAAAGGTTTTTCCTCAGGCCACCATTTCATCAAAACAAAGTCTGCCTGCATGCCTTTTGGATAATTATTGCCGATACCAAAACGCAGCTTTGGATATTTATCTGTGCCAATCGCAAGCTGAATATCCTTTAACCCGTTATGACCACCATCACTACCGGCTGGCCTTAGCCGCAATGCATCAATTGGAATGGCAATATCATCAACTATGGTTAATGTATTTTCAAGTGGTATTTTTTCAGTATCCAACCAATATTTAAAAGCACGTCCACTTAAATTCATATAGGTTGTAGGTTTTATGCAGATAAAAATTTTTCCTTTCCACTTTACTTCGGCTTTTTCTGCAAGGCGCATTGTTTGAAACATGCCATTATGTTTTAAAACAAATGCAGACACTACATCAAAGCCAATGTTATGGCGTGTATGTTCGTACTCGCGTCCAATATTTCCTAACCCCGCAATTAAAAATTTCTGCATAACGGAAAGATAAAATAGGTTTAAAAACAAAAAAGTCCTGCACTGCTGCAGGACTTTAAACCCAAGAAGATAATTATTTTTTCTTTGCAGGCGCTTTTTCCGCAGCAGGAGCCGCAGCCTTTGCAGTGGGCGTTTGTGCCGGTGTAGCAGCCGGAGCTGCAGTTCCGCCGCCGGCGGCTTCTTCCTGTTTCAACTGGCGTGTAAGTACAACAGATGCAATGGGAATTCTTGGTGAATTCATTATTTCCATATTATCTGCCTTCACATCTTCAACGCGGATGTTCTCATTCAACTTAAGATCGTTGATGTCCACCTCAATATTTTCTTTTAAATATTTAGGTAAGGTTTTCACCTTAAGCGTTTTCATTTTAGTAACCAGCTTTCCGCCTTCCTTTACGCCGGCTGCTACGCCGTTAAATTTTAAAGGCAGATCAGCAATTACTTTTTTGTCTTCTACCAGTTCCAACAGATCAACATGTATTAAATGATCTGAAACTTTATCAAACTGCAGATCTTTTAAAATGCAGGTATAAGATTTGCCATCCACTTTTACTTCTGCCAACTGGAATTGCGGTGTGTACACGAGATTTTTAAATGCCTTTGCAGGAGCAGAGAAGTTCACTTCCTGCGCACCCCCGTAAATTACACCAGGCACCAGTTCCTGAGAGCGAAGCTGGCGGGTGGCTTTTTTGCCAAGTTCGGTCCTCAGTTGTCCTTCGATTGTAATTGTCTTCATTGTTTATTAATTAAAAAGTCAAAAATTAAAAATTAAAATTGGATAGCTCTTAAGTTCATACTGGCAACCTCTATCCTGCTTTTATTTATCCCGCATCTGCGAATGAATAAACAAGCTGGTAATACTCTTGTTTTCATAAGCATTTCTTATTGCAATTGCAAAAAGATCAGCTACAGAACAAACCTTAATTTTAGCAGAAGGCTTTTTTAATTGAATCGTATCACAAACCACCAATTCTTCCAGCACACT
>JAFBAF010000064.1 GCA_019247895.1 Parafilimonas sp.
TCAGCGGTGCCCAGCCACAGATCCCATTTCAATTCTTTTGGAACCGGAGGTTTTGCAGAAGGCCAAGGAATTCCCTGCGGCCACACAGGACGATTCGTCCAATTATAAACATGCGTAATCTCACCTATCAGTCCAGCTTCAAACCATTCACGCATTGTACGCATACCATCACATGATGCGCCCTGGTCGCCCATTTGTGTAACCACTTTATATTTTGCTGCAGCCTGCGTTAAAATTCTTGCTTCATAAATATCATGCGTTAATGGTTTTTGCAGATACAAATGCTTATTCATCTTCATTGCACTTAAACCAACGACGGCATGATTATGATCGGGAATAGCGACTGTAACTGCATCAAAGTTTTTATTTTCTTTTTCAAACATCTCGCGCCAGTCGTTATAATATTTTGCTTGTGGAAATTCTTTGCGGCGAGGTGCACCTTGCCTGTCATCAACATCACACAAAAAAGCGATCACTGCATTTTTCTTTGGTGCTGTTGCAAAATGATGGATATCATTTTCAGCTTCACCGCCGCAACCAACGGCAGCGATATATAGTTTATCACTCGGTGCTACAAAACCTTTACCCAACACATGTCGCGGTACAATATAAAATGATGTTGCAGCTAACGCAGCATTCTTTATAAAATCTTTTCTGCTAATATTTTTTTCTGTTGATGTGTTGTTATTGTTTTCCATAATGAATGATGAATATGATTTAAAATGATAATGAACAATAAATGCTGGTACAAAGTCTACCTTTAGGGATTTAGAGGGCTTTAATTTTTATATTACGAAACCAAATTTTTCCATTTTCTGTTCCCTGGAATGCAATATGGCCTTGATGAAATGTTCCGAAGCCCGGCATATCTTTAAACTTAACCGCAGCAATTAAATCTTTCCAGTTTTGAGTCCACATTTGTGCATCAACAATTTTATGCCCGTCTTCAAACAATTGCAAATGCCCGTGATCTGCTTTTATTTCATATTCATACCAATTACCTGATGCACCAACATATTCCGAATCGACCGGATACAGATCATACAATGTTCCCATGCGGTTCATTTTAGATAAATGATCCGGTCCGCAAACAACATCATCAATTTGCATTTCCGGCCCGGTTTCCCAAGTGTTTCCATATTTCGGATCTTCATGTACATAAAACATAACACCGCTGTTTGCACAAGTGTCTGTTTTAAATTGCAGCTTCAAATCAAAATTTTCAAACTCTTCATCGGTAATAAGATCAGTATTATCTGCAGTTTTATCATCTTCATTTATATAAATAGATTCGTCTTCAACCTTCCATCCGTTAGCAGATTTTTTTTGCAAGTAAGAATGCCAGCCGGTTAAATCCTTTCCATTAAATAATAATTTCCAGCCTTCCTGTTTTTCCTGTTCTGTAAGCGTATTGTTTTGTGCTGAAGCGATGTTTAAACACAAGCAAGCAATGGCAATAATGATAAGAGAAAAACTTTTTTGGTTCATATAGCTATAATTAATGTACATAGTGGTAAGGTAGATTCGTTTAGGCGGAAAAAACTAAGGTAATAAATGATTTGAACGAATATAATTAAACGAGTATTTCTGTTTCAAAAAATGTTTGCTCTAAATCAAACAATATAAAAGTGCATTTTTGTATTTACATTGTTTATAAATAAAATCAAGCATGAAAAAAATAGCCATAATCTGCACGCAATTTTTTCAATTTATTATTATTCTGTTTTTAGTGATAAATATTACAGTAGCCAAAGCAAATTCCATTTCATCAATAAAAGCCCAGCCAGCTATTGTTGGAAGATGGGATATGACAATTAATATAGATGGTAAAGAATATCCATCATGGCTTGAAGTACAGAAATCAGGTTATAATATTTTGATTGGACAATTTGTTGGTACAGGCGGAAGCGCAAGACCGATTTCAAAAATATATTTTAATGATAACAAAATAAGTTTTTCACTGCCGCCGCAATGGCAAAAAGATACAAACAACATTGCGTTTGAAGGCACATTACAAGCCGATAGTTTAGTTGGAACAATGACTTCATCTGACGGAAAAATTTATAACTGGAGCGCTGTGCGGGCACCATTATTAAAGCGCAATGCTGCGCCTGTTTGGCAAAAGCCAATTACTTTATTTAACGGAAAAGATTTGAATGGCTGGCACGCAACGGGAGAAAATCAATGGATGGTAAAAGATGGAATTTTGCAAAGTCCTCATTCGGGTTCTAATCTTGTTACAGATCAAACTTTCAGCGATTTTAAATTGCATATCGAGTTTCGTTATCCTGAAGGCAGTAACAGTGGTGTTTATTTGCGTGGAAGATACGAGGTGCAGATTGAAGCGGATAATGAAGATGAGCCAATACGAAATGTTTTCAGTTCCATTTACGGTTTTCTCGAGCCAACTGAAATCAATGCTAAAAAACCAGGCGAATGGCAATCGTATGATATCACTTTAATTGGAAGAATGGTTACAGTGGTGGCAAATGGTAAAACAGTTATTTGCAATCGTGAAATTCCGGGAATTACCGGTGGTGCATTAAACAGCAGGGAAGGAGAACCGGGGCCTTTATATATCCAGGGAGATCATGGACCGATTGAATATCGAAACATTGTTATTACGTTGGCGAAATAGGTGCATAAAAAAACTCCCCGTTAAATAACAGGGAGTTGCTATTGAGACAAAAAAAATTAATGCTGCGCCCACCACAATGGCGTTAATACATCATCAGGGCCGCCCAAAGCGTCAACCGCCTGTTTGTAACCTGCAGCATTACTGTTTTGCAAGGCCGAAGGATATTTCATTCTTTGCGGAAAGAATTGCTGGCTGCTCGTCATGTAATTGCCATCGTTTAATGCAGGCAACGTTTGTATCGGGCTTTCAAGCACAGGATTTTCAAAGAAAGGCAAGCCAAGCCTCCTGTGATCGCTCCATGTTTCCAAAGGCAACCATGGCGTTTGTGCAATAAATTTTTGCGTGATGATCTTTGTAAGATGATCATTTCTTACAGAACCATTTTTATATAAATTGTTTACAGGATAGTTAATGGTAACGGTGCCCGATGCTCCGGTTATACCATCAACATAAGTCATTTGATGTGTGTTACCAGGTTCAACTGTATGATTCCAGTTTACAGAGGTTCCATCCCTGTTATAATCTGTAGAAGCTAAGTAAGCGCCTGTATATTGAGATAATCCCCAGTATTCAAAGCTTTTGCTTATACCTGTTTCGTAAGCAGATTGTGCGCTTACCGGCGAAGCCCATCCTCTTTCAGCACCTTCTGCCAAAAGAAAATATGTTTCCCACGGGCCGAAGAATACTCTTTCGGGTTTGTAGTGCTGGTTATCCCTGTATTGATTTTTTAAAGATGGAATCATACCCGTAGGAGCGCCAATATTTTCTGCCTGGAAAAGTCCGTCAACCACGCCGCCTTTTGCTCCCCAGTTACCATCAGGCATACCATTCCAGGTAAATGCCGCATCAATTGTTTTTATTTTAGCGCCATTCGCATCATTTACATCGCCTGTTGTATTGCTGGTAACGTATCCTACTGTAGGCATTGACTTATCACCACTATTGCCAGGCATATAAAAGATTGTGTATGCACGTGGATCAATTGTGTTTGGCAAACCGTCTAACCAATAAGGTGCAAATGGATTATTT
>JAFBAF010000129.1 GCA_019247895.1 Parafilimonas sp.
GTGGCGATTCAATAAATAATTCATTGAACGCAGTTGGCTTAGGTGCAGCACCTGTTTACAAATACACAAATGGTGATGCACAATTGTATGGCGGGGAAGTTATTTTGAATTTACATCCATCAAAAATGAATTGGGTAGAGTTGAACACTTCACTGAGTTTGGTTTATGGTGGTTTGAAAAATGTTCCTGATTCAGTAAAATATCTTCCGTTTGTTGCACCCGCAAGAATTACTGCAGACTTAAAATTTAATGTAAACAATGTTGGCAATGCAATACAACATGCTTATATCAAAGTTGGATTGCTTACCTGCTTCACACAAAATAATGTGTATTTACAGGATGCTTTATACAGCGGATTGAGTACCGAACTTACACCCATAGAATATAAAGCCAGCAGATCTGCAACTAAAGGTTATACTTTGCTGAATGCAGGTTTTGGCGGTGATGTTATTGCAAAGAAGAAAACCATTTTCCAGGTACATGTTATCTGCAATAATCTTTTAGATAAAACTTATATGGATTATATGAGTCGCTTTAAGTATCTGCCGGTGAATTATACTACCGGCACGGTAGGCGTGTTTAATATGGGAAGAAATCTATCTCTTAAATTACTGGTGCCGATCAATTAGTAAGTTAGCAGGGTAAATTGTTTCAAACTCAACTCTGGCCTGAGATTGAGATGGCTACTTAAAAGAAAATTAATCACTTATTCAGCTATAAACCAAAGCCATATTAAACTGAGTCTGAAGGTATCAAAGCCCAACCGAGACATGGAGTCTTTTGGAATAGCCTCACATCTCCTAAAATAAAAAGTCCTGTAAAATCAATCATTTTACAGGACTTACAACTTTTTTTGCATCGGTTGCAAACCGCTTTCAGCGGAGAGAGAGGGATTCGAACCCCCGGACCTTTTGGGTCAACGGTTTTCAAGACCGCCTCATTAAACCGCTCTGACATCTCTCCGCCGCAAAAATAAGGTTTGAAACTTATCTGCAAAAAATACAATCAAAAGATTTTATAAAGCGAACTGCATTATTTAGCTTTTATCAGCCTCATAACTGTATTAAAACCTTCACTGTTTATAAAAACGAAATATAATCCTGCTGCAAAATCTTGAACAGGCAATTCAATTTGTTTTTCTTTACATTATTCTTCCTCCATTAAATTTTTCCGCTGATAATATTTGCATGTAAGGCACATTCATTTATGACGAGTGTTGTGTTTGCTAAAGTTGGATTTGGAAAAAGACTAATCGTTGCTGAACTTCTTTCTTGGCTGTTGTTATTTTTTTTCGGAGTTGAAGTCACTACTGCATAAGCATCATTACAGTTAACCAGAGCTATTGAATTTAATTCCTCGTAGCTAATACTATCCTCGTTTGGATTTATCCTTATATATTTTGTGTGGTATCTCCGTTTCTTACACGGTTAAAAAAAATATCTTTTTGAATGTAATTCAATTAATTGCAGTCCGTTCTGCGTATTCTACTTAATTATAATTATTGAGTCAACAGTTGGCTTTTTTTGAGGATATGTTGGAGAATGCCGTTTACAGGTAAGAGGGATTACTATTTTTCAATAATTTATATAAAAATAAATATTTATTGTCATTGATGACTCGCTAATGTAGGCAGTTCTAACATTAATCATCTTCTTATCTTCGCTTCATTCAATGAAACATCTTTCAGCTTTAAATAAATATTTCTGGAAATACAGGGTTCGGTTATTTGCAGGAATTTTATTCGTTGTTCTTTCAAACTACTTTGCGGTGCTTGCGCCGGAAGTTACCGGTTATGTAATTGGCAAAGTGCAGCAATACATTTCACACAAACCGGCCAAACAAACAGAAAATTATTCTGCTTCTGTACGTATTCTAATTAACTGGCTTCAACATTTCGATTTTAGCAAAATCGTGATCATCAGCAGTATTATTATTTTATTGCTGGCGTTATTCCGGGGTTTATTCATGTTTTTTATGCGGCAAACATTAATTGTAATGAGCCGCCATATTGAATATGACCTGAAGAATGAAATATACACGCATTATCAGCGATTGGATATGGGCTTTTTTAAAACGCACAGCACCGGCGATATGATGAATAGAATTACAGAAGATGTAAGCCGGGTAAGGATGTACACGGGTCCTGCAATCATGTACACTGTAAATCTCATCGCATTAATTACACTTTGTCTTGTAAATATGCTGCGTAAAGATTTTGATCTTACGCTGGTTGTTGTAGCGCCATTGCCTATTCTTGCCATTACTATTTACATTGTAAACACCATCATACATAAAAAAAGCGAAAGGGTTCAATCGCTGCTATCCGATCTAACTACAAATGCACAGGAATCATATTCCGGCATAAGAGTGATAAAATCTTTTGTGCAGCAAAAAGCAATGCTTGGTTTTTTTAGTAAGAATAGTGAAGCATACAGAAAGAATGCAGTAAGCCTTGCAAAAGTTGAAGCTATTTATTTTCCGAGCATGACGTTATTGGTGGGACTAAGTACGTTGC
The DNA here is from genome assembly GCA_019247895.1 of Parafilimonas sp. Taxonomy (GTDB): domain Bacteria; phylum Bacteroidota; class Bacteroidia; order Chitinophagales; family Chitinophagaceae; genus Parafilimonas. The sequence continues at coordinate 2,516 of JAFBAF010000129.1, forward strand.
TTACCATTTTGATAGGCAGTAAAATGGCATTGGCCAATCCTGATAAAGTTGGAATTATTGTAGAGTTCGTTATCTACATTAATATGCTGATGTTTCCGGTAAGTGCAATTGGCAGCGTGGCAAGTATGGTGCAACGTGCGTCGGCATCACAAAAAAGAATCAACGAATTTTTAGATACAAAACCGTTGGTTGTAAATCCTGCAAAAGAAGAAAAAAACATTTTTAATGGAAGCATTGTGTTCAAAAACGTAACATTCACTTACCCGCATACAGGAATACGTGCCATTAATGATCTTTCGTTTGAGGTAAAGCCTGGTGAAAAAATAATGATACTTGGTAAAACCGGCAGCGGCAAATCAACAATCGCACAATTATTACTTCGTTTTTATGATCCTGATAAAGGCTCAATTTTTATTGGTGATAATGATATAAGAGAACATTCATTAGTTGCACTGCGCACTCATATCAGTTACGTTCCGCAGGATGTTTTTCTTTTTAGCGATACTGTTGAAAGCAATATTCGTTTTGGATTACGGGATCAGGATAAAAATCCAGATGTTCGTAAGTATGCTGATTATGCTGCTATCGACAATGAAATTCTTTCATTGAATAAAGGATATGAAACAATGGTAGGAGAGAGGGGTGTAACCTTAAGTGGCGGCCAAAAGCAGCGTGTTTCTATTGCAAGGGCCTTATTAAAAGAAAGCGAGGTAATGTTATTTGATGATTGCTTAAGTGCTGTTGATGCAAAAACAGAGCATCGCATTGTTGACAACCTGAATGTTTTTCTTAAAAATAAAACAACCATTATCATTACACACCGCATTTTACTTTCGCTGAAATTCGATAAGATCATCATTTTACAGGATGGACAAATTATTGAATCAGGTACACATGAGGAACTTCTTGCGATGGATGGTTATTACAGCGAGTTATACAATTTGCAGCTGAGTGAAGAAAAAACTTCAGTCTAAGAATAAGTATATCAAAATTTTGGTAATTGTAAAACAATATTATATTTGCTTGCGCAAGCAACATTAATTCACCAAACCAAACGAACGTGGCGTACGAAAATAACGACAAAAAAATGGAAAGCGTTTATAGTAAACGCATAAAAGCCGGGAAAAGAAGAACATATTTTTTTGATGTACGGGCTACAAGAGGAAACGACTACTACCTCACCATTACAGAAAGCCGTAAACGTTTCAACGACGGTGGCTACGACAGGCACAAATTATTCCTGTATAAAGAAGATTTTAATAAGTTCTGCAAAGCATTGACCGAAGCGGTTGATTATGTAAAAACAGAATTAATGCCTGATTTTGATTTCGATGCTTACAATCATGAATATGCTGAGAACGCATCACCGGCCGAAGCTGCTGAAGTAGAAGTGGAGATTGAAGTGGATGACGTTGCAAATTCAAACGGCACTTCAGAAGAAGTTGATAAATGGTAATCATTATATAGTTTCATTAAAAGGCTGTTATAAAAAGCAGCCTTTTTTGTTTTAATGTTGTTTCAACCTTATACGGTTATAAAAACTTGCCTTCTCACAAAACAATTTTTTATTTCAGTCGTATTTTTAGTAACCTAAATGTTGTTGAATGAAATTGCTTCGAAATGTAATTTGCTGCGTAACCGTGATTTTTATATCTGTTGTAAGTAATGCGCAGTTGTACAAAATTGATCTCAACAATAAGATAGATAAGGCTTCACTAATAGTTGAAGGCAAAGTGATAGCGCAACATTCTTTTTGGAATGATGCGCATACGGTCATATACACATCCAATACAATTCATGTTTACAGGCTTTTTAAGGGCCATATCTTTTCAAAAGAAATTGAAGTTTTAACGCAGGGTGGCACTGTGGGCGATAAATGCCTTAAAGTTAGCGACGTTTTGAATTTGGATAATAACCAAAAAGGTATGTTTTTTTTGCTTGAAAATGCATTAAAGCTGCGTTCACCAATAACAAAAAATATTTTGTTTGATGTGTACAGCAGCGGGCAAGGTTTTTTAAGATATGATGAAACGACAAAAACTGCATTTGCTCCCTTTGTAAAATATGATATTGAAAATACGCTTTATAACCTGGTACAGCAACGCACAGGATTTAAAGCAATAACAATTGATAGTGATGAAACAGGATCGTCTTCAAAGAACAATTCGGGCGGCGTTATAAGTAATGGAACAGCTGGCGCAGTAATAACATCTTATTTTCCGGCAACTGTGCAAGCAGGTACAATCAATGATGCTAAAAATAATATTCTTACGATAAAAGGTTCAGGCTTTGGTGATGATCCTTTAAACACAGCTGGTGTTAGTTTTAAGGATGCCAATAACGATAATACCAACCCTGATTATAAAGTGCAATTTAATTCTCCATATATATTGTCATGGACTGATACTCAAATAGTATTAAACGTACCTGATCGTGCTGCAACGGGAAAGTTCAAGGTCACTGCTGCCAACGGAACTTCAGCTGTTTCCGCTACAAATCTTAACGTGTTTTTTGCTGTGCTTAATGCTGAATTTACTGCCGGCGGCAAAGATTATATACGTGAACCAAGATTAATGAATACGAATGGAAGCGGCGGCTATACCATCCAGTTTAGCACAAATACAGCCGGTGGAGGAGTCAATTTTACTACATCACCGGCAAAAGGAACCTTTGAAAGAGCTTTGGCAACCTGGAGGGAAATTGTTGGCGCAAATCTTACCGAAGGTTCACCAACAAATTCGCAAAAAGTGGATGATGACGGGGTAAATATTGTTTTATTTGATAATAATAATACAGGTGTGCCTAAAATGGCTGATGGTGTGCTTGAATCAACGTATAGTTGGTTTTCTGCATGCACACAAGGCGCACAAGTTTTAACTGCGCAAAAAACTGGTTTTGATATTATAATAAGAAATAACGGAGTATCGCTCGGCTCAAGTATTTCTTTTGAATATGGCCCATGCTTCCCTGCCGTTGGTACTTATGATCTTGAAATGATCATATTACACGAAATTGGCCACGCACTGAATCTTTCTCATATAAATGATGATTATGAGAACGGAGGTGCGGGATATCAAACAATCAACCCCTCAAAGGTGATGCATTATTCTATTTTAGATTATGTTGACAGAAGATCCCCCGATGCATCCGCTTATCAGGGCGCTTTATATACAACTACACCGCAGGGAAACAGTTACGGCAACTGCGGTTTGTTTTCAGGCGAAATGTCTCCTCTGCAAGCTTTAAATATCCCTAACGACGAGTGCCCTTCAACATTTCCTTCAACAGAAATACAACCTAATACAAAAGTTGTATTTGATCTGGTGCATGCTACAAGCAATAAATTTGTTGATCCGTCATTTGAACAGGTTAATTGTAAAAGCTCCGGCACATCGGTTACAAATAATGCGTACTATGCATTTTCAACAGGTACAAACCCAAGTGTTGTTTTAACTATTGCAGATTATGTAACTTCACCTAACGAATTAGCTGATTGTGCAGCACAAAGCGTGAGAATGGCGTTATATGATGTGCAAAGTTGTCCGCAAGGCCAGTCTTATCCTCAGCCGGTAATTTGTTCAAACTTTAATGCCAACGGAACCATCAATCTTAACGGGTTGCAGCAAAATCATAAATACCTTCTATATTTTGACGGCGTTAGAAACACAAAAGCGTTTTTCAATATTATCTTTAACAGTGATAGCTCTATTGCAAATCCGGGTACTGCGGTTACCGTTATGGTTGGACCAAATCCTGTTGTAAATAATCAAGACTTAAATGTTTATATTTCGAATATTACTTCAACAGGCATGTCTTATCAATACATATTATATGATGCGGTTGGAAGACGATTAACTACAGGAAAAGTAAGTGCAACACCACCAACTATAACTTTCAAAATTGATACAAGAACAATCGCTCCCGGGATTTATTTCTTAAAGGTGATAGACGAAAACAACAAAGTAATTTCAACTACGAGAATATTCAGGCCATAAAAAAGTCCCGCCAATTTTGCGGGACTTTTTATGAACAATTTGTTCTGCTCTTTATTCGCCAACAACTTCAAAGTCAACTTCAGTACTATTACCGTTGCCAAAATCTATATTGGCTTTATAGGTACCCAATTCTTTCACATCATCAGCAATAGTGATGCGTTTACGGTCAATTTCATAACCTTTTTGATCACGTATTGCCCGTGAAATTTGTAAAGATGTAACGCTGCCAAATATTTTTCCGCTTGTACCGGTTTTTGCACCGATTTTAAGAGGAGATTCTTTTAGCACATTAATTACTTTATTAATTTCTGCAAGCATTGCGGCCTCTTTTTTAGACTGCACTTTCATGCGTTCGTCCAATTGTTTTTTGTTGGCAACATTGGCTTCAACAGCAAATTTGCGGGGAATAAGATAGTTGCGTGCATAACCGTTTTTTACATTCACCAGTTCATTTGCAGCGCCAAGCGTATCCACATCCTTTATTAATATTACCTGCATTTCATTTAGCTTTTAGCTTTCAGCTCTTGGCTTTAGCTTATTTTAATAAATCTGTTACGTAAGGAATTAACGCCATTTGGCGTGCTTTTTTAATTGCATCACTTACTTTACGCTGATATTTTAAAGAATTTCCGCTTAGGCGGCGCGGAAGAATTTTACCCTGATCATTTACAAATTTTTTCAGGAACTCGATATCTTTATAATCCACGTACCTTATGCCATATTTCTTAAAGCGGCAGAATTTCTTCTTAGGCTTTTCGGTTTTTATGGCGGTTAAATATTTTATCTCATTTGCTTTTGCCATAATTAAGCCTCCACTTTTTCAGTTCCTGTTGGTACGCCTCTTCTCTTTTTTTCATTGTATTCAACGGCGTATTTGTCGAGTACAGTGATCATGTGACGAAGCACTTGCTCATCACGTAAAAGCTGAATTTTCAGCTTTTCATTGAAGCTGGATGGCGCACTGTATTCCAGAACCCAGTAAATACCGGTAGTTTTTTTCTGGATAGGATACGCCAGTGATTTTAAACCCCAGGGATTGCTGTGCGCAACGCTTCCGCCATTGTCTGTAACGAAGTCGGAATATTTTTTCTGGATGCCTTTAAATTCATCATCAGAAAGCACAGGGGTAAAAATCACCATCAATTCATAATTGTTCATTACCCTGTCGTGTTTTAAATGTTTAAATAATAATTAAGGGCGGCGAAGGTAAGAAAGAATTGTGAATTATTGAGTGTTATTTGAGAGATGATAATCTTAATCCTTTACAGCCACTACTTTTAGGCTTACATCTACATTATTTCCCAATACAGCACTGCTGCCGCCAACACCAAAATCCTTACGGTCAATATTAAAATTTCCTGTTAAAACTAAATCGCCGTTTTGATTTTGCGTGCTAAAGGGAAAAGAAACGGTTTTAGTAACGCCTTTAATAGTAAGCTTGCCTGTAACCGTGTAAGCATTATTACTACCCGTTATACTAGTTGACGCAAAATTGATTGTTGGAAATTTAGTTGCATCAAAATAATCTTCTTTTTTTAAATGACTGTCCCTCGCATCAATGCCAGTATTTATTGTATTCACATCTATTGAAACATTGAAAGAACATGCTGCGGGATCAGAAGGATTAAACACTATGGAGCCCTTTAAACCATGAAAACTGCCTGAAGTATTCAAACCAAAATTTTTTATCGTAAACTTTACTTCGCTCTTATCATCAAGCGGTTTAAATTTTTGTGCAGTCGCTGAAAGAAAAACTGCTGCTAAAAAAACAAAACTCAAAATTGCTTTCATTAAATATTTTTTGCGGTATAAGATGCGATAATCAAACAAAAATTATTAATAAAAAACTAAAGTTGGCTAAATAGGGTTGCTTAAAAAGTTTTTCCATGCGTTGAACGGATAACAGTTTGCGATAAAAAAGGAAATGCTTTCATTAATTTAAGAAACACGCCCGTTGAAAATTCATTGCCCATAAAACGTTGAACCATTCTTCCTGTTGCTAATCTTGATGCGAATTGCTTTTTCCATTTAATAACATAATTGCTTTCCATTTGTTCTCTTGAAATTTTTTGCTGCAGAAAAATACCTGCTTCTTCAAACACAAGTTTAGAAGCATGCAATGCCATGCTCATTCCATTGCCGCATAAAGGTGTAATCATTCCCGCAGCATCTCCTAATAACAAAACATGATTTTGTGTTTGTGATTTTTGTTCAAAACTTATTTGAGAAATAGTTAGCGGCGCATCATATAAAAATTCAGATTCAGTAAAAAGTTTTTTTAATGAAGCGTTTTTATACAACACATTTTTCTGCATTTGTTGTATTGAATTATTATTAGCTGAAAGATTTTGCGCAGTAGTTAAATAACACAAACAATACTTATCATCTTCAATTGCAGAAATGCCGCAATAACCATGTTTAAAATTGTGTAAAGCAATCCTGTCTTTCGGAAAGCTTGTTTTGATGTGATATTTCACGCCAATATAATTATTCAGCTTTTTTGTTTTTTTTTCTGCGAAACTTCTTTTCCATCTTATATCAAGATTACTTCTCTTGCCAAACGCACCTGCAGCAATTTTTGCAGTTACCGTTTTTTTGTTTGCCTTAATGCTATGATGATCGTTTTCAAAGTTTATATCGTTCACTTTTTCATTTGTAAAAACAGAAACGGCTTTTTGCTTTGCCAATTCATACAAAGCATTGTCAATCGTATAACGGCTAACTCCGAAACCACCTAAATCAAGATTGAAATTGTAAGTTTTTCCTTTTAGATCACTAACCTGTAATTTTTTAATAACTGGTAAATTCCAATCATCTAAGCACAATCCTAAACGCTTAAAAAAATCATGGCTTTCTAAACTTATATACTCACCGCAAACTTTATGAAAAGGATATTCTTCTTTTTCAAATAATGCAACTGAATATTTTGCATCAGCAGCAAGTATTGCCAATGATAAACCGGCAAGGCCACCGCCAATAATTGCAATATCGTAATCGGTTTGATGCATATTAAAAAAATAAAAAGAAGTTATACGTCATTTTGACGAAAGGAGAAATCTCATACTATTTATGTTAGTCAATTTTGTAAGATGTCTGGTTAGCCCGACATGACGCATCAAACGACTTGCTCATTGTTCACAACAATCAAATACCTGAAAGCCCATCTCCATTCAACTGAATAATTTTTTATCCCTGCTTCATTCAATAATTCGATCCATTCATTTTTATAAAAACCTCTTGCAACACTCAACGGTGCATCGTTCTTTACCAAATAAGATGAAGAAAAAAAATTTGTAAGAATTTTTATTGAATGATATGCAAACCAATTTCGCTGCAGATCATTTATAAAAAAACCAACCGATGCATATTGCTGCGTCCATTGCAACTGCTCAATCAATTCTTCATCTTTAAAATGATGGCAAAACAAACTTGAAAAAATTATATCAGGCTTTGTTTCAAACACAACAGTTTTATAATCCTGCGCAATCCAGTTTGCATTTTCAATTGTATAATCCTGTTGTGCATTTTCAATACATTCAGGTTTTATATCAATGCCGGTGCAACTAAATTCAACATTATTTTTTTTGCACCATTTATATAACTGATATAAATTATTTCCATCGCCGCAGCCAATTTCACAAACATGAATCGAGTTTTTTGTACTCAATAATTTTTTAAAACCTGCAAGTGTAATTGCATGGCCGCCTAACCAGGTATTGATTGTATTTAATTCCTGCATATTCTGCCGGATATCTTTAAAAGGAATATCATCTTTATCCAACAATTCTTTTTGGCAGGAACGGTACCGCAGATCTATTGCTTCGTGCATAAAAATGTTTCCATGGTTAAGCCAGGACCAAAAGCAGTTCCAAAAACATTAACAGGCGTATCACCAAGATTGTCTAAGATTTCTTTCAATACGAATAAAACTGTTGGTGAGGACATGTTGCCATAACGACTTAAAATATCTCTTGAAAAACGCATATCATCGTTATTTAGCTTTAATTGTTTTTGAATTGCATTTAATATTTTTTTACCGCCGGGATGAATGCACCAGTGCGTAATATCTTTTATTGATAAACCAGAATGTTGCGTTGCTTCTTCAACTAAAGCTGCAATATCCTGTTCAATTAAATCAGAAATATAACTGCTGAGTGTGATGATAAAACCACGATGGCTTAATTCCCAGGCCATATCTTTTTTGCCTTTGTATGCAACCTTTGAATAAAAATCTGCAAGCTGTAGTTTTTTCTCTGATTGAATTTTGTTTGAAATTAAAACAGCAGCACTTCCATCAGAAAAAAGTATTGTACCGGATGCGCTGTCAGGCGTATATTCTTTTTGAAAATGAATCGTACAAAATTCTGTTGCAATAATTAATACGTTTGAGTTTGGTGTACTGTCGCAAATAAGTTTTGCCAGCTTTAATGCATGCACTGCGCCGTAGCAACCCATAAAATTTACTGAAGTTCTGAACACTTCGGGTTTCATATCCATTGCTTCTGCAATTTGCAGATCCAAACCGGGTGCACTCATTCCGGTGCAGCTAACCGTTATCAGGTGTGTAATATCTTTGGGTGAAATCTTATCTTTTAAACAATCATTAATTGCAAGAATTGAAAGTGGCAAAGCTTCACGATTGTAAATTTTCATGCGTTCATCCAAATTCGGCAACGGTTCGTTCTGCACTGCAGAAATAAAATTCCAATGCTTTTCATCGTCATGTGTGTAATCTTCAAGCACTGTATAACGTGTTTCAATATCGCTTTGCCGATACATAAATGCAAGTTTGCGGCCTTCGATTGCATCAAGACCGTAAATCTTTTGCATCATTGGTATCACATCTTTTTGATTAAAGCTGTGTGGCGGTACAGCTGTTCCTATGGAAATTATTTCAGTCAAAGCTGGTTTAAAATTAATAGTGTTATGAAAGCTAAATTGGTGCAAGCCGATGCAATTTTATTCATCCGCATAGTGTGTTTAAAATCTGCATAACCTGCATCTT
>JAFBAF010000284.1 GCA_019247895.1 Parafilimonas sp.
TTTTGGTCACGCTTAAGCAAATAAAATGGTTAAAAAAAATTTGCAGGCGTTAAATAATATTCAGAAGACATTCCACCCTTACTAAAAGTATAAAACCAAACGGCGCCACTATTAGTTTTAAATTGAATACATGCATTAAAGTTTATAACCATAAATGCGGGAGCAAAGCAGTAAAAGTTTTTTGTTTCATATAATTTCAATATAAAAATAATGCAGTGAATTAGATTTTGCATTCAATCCTTATCTTTCACGCCAGATATGTTTTCCAGGAAATTGCCCGTTATTCTTTCCGCTATTTTATTTACTCATTTTAATGCGTTCACACAAAAAAAGAATGCCTGTTTTCAAGTGCACATTCATAAAGCATCATCACCAATAATTATTGATGGCATAGTAAATGAACAAGCATGGCAGGATGCGGAACCAGCGAATAATTTTTTTATGGTGCTGCCAATGGATACCAGCCTTGCACACGTAAAAACAGATGTGCGTGTAACATATGATGACAAATATTTTTACTTATTGGCTATTTGCTATAAAGCAGTTGGACAACGCAACATGGTTGAATCATTACGACGGGATTTTTCTTTTGTGAAGAACGATAATTTTTTGGTGTTCATTGATCCGTTTGAAGACCAGACAACAGGTTACTCTTTTGGCGCAAATGCAGAAGGCGCACAATGGGATGGAAGCATGTATGCCGGCGGTTCTGTGGATTTGAATTGGGATAACAAATGGATATCTGCTGTAAAAAATTATGATGACAAATACATTTTTGAAGCAGCGATTCCTTTTAAAACATTACGCTATAAAAAAGATGTTTTACATTGGGGGATTAACTTTAGCCGCAACGATTTAAAGACAACGGAAAAATCAAGCTGGGCGCCGGTTCCAAGACAATTTCCAACTGCATCACTTGCTTATACAGGCACACTAATATGGGATGCCGCACCGCCAGACCCCTCAAGTAATATTTCTCTAATTCCATATTTTCTTACAAATACTTCAAAGGATTATATAAACAAAACTTCTCCTGGCATACAAGGCAGAGCTGGCATTGATGCAAAGATCAGTTTTTCAACGTCGCTTAATCTTGATCTTACAATACATCCTGATTTTTCACAGGTTGAAGTAGATCAGCAGTTGATAAATTTAAGTCGTTACGAACTATTCTTTCCTGAAAAGCGGCAATTCTTTTTAGAGAATGGTGATCTGTTTGGCAATTTTGGTTATGCAGATATCCGGCCATTTTTTTCAAGAAGAATTGGATTGAATATGCCAATCAATATTGGCGCACGCTTAAGTGGTAAACTCAATAAAAATTTGCGTATTGGCGCAATGGATATGGAAACAGGAGCTAATGATGAAGGATTGCCATCGCAGAATTATGCGGTGATATCGTTACAGCAAAAAGTTTTCAAACGCTCTAACATTGCATTTATATATATCGATAAAACGGCTGTTGATTATCATCCGCCAAAAGACAGTTCAATCTCAAATTACAATGCTTATAACAGGAATATTGGCGTTGAATATAATCTTGCCTCAGCCAACAATGTTATAACAGGAAAAACATTGTTTTTAAAATCTTTTACTGAAGGAAAAAGTAACAACGATTTTGTACAGGCTTCCAATATTCAATACAGCAGCCGGAGGTGGCTTGCTTATGCGCAATACGAATACGTTGGAAAAAATTATGTGGCCGATGTTGGCTATGTGCCCCGAAAGAATTTTATAAAATTAAATCCTCAGTTAACAAGATATTTTTTTCCAAAGAGCGGAATTATTTTAACGCATGGGCCACAACTTACGATGAATTATTTTTTTGATACGAAAATGAATGAGACAGATCATGAAAATATATTGGCTTATTTATTTACGTTCAGAAGCAAAGCAACTTTTTCTGTGCTGGGTCAAGACGATTACGTAAAACTTTTGCAACCGTTTGATCCTACCAATACCGGTAAAGATTCATTGCCTGCGCTAAGTGTTCATCATTATAATCTTACAGGTTTTGATTATATTTCTGCGCCGCAGCATATATTTACATACACTGCTTCTTTGCGTTACGGAAGTTACTATGATGGTGGAAATATTTTTACAGCAACTATTAACCCGGGTTACAGAATTCAACCATATCTCAACATGAGTTTTAATACAACTTATACTGATTTAATGTTGCCTCAGCCCTGGGGCAATACACATTTTTGGTTGATCGGCCCACGCATTGATGTAACTTTTACAAACACAGTTTTCTTCACTACATATATTCAATACAACCAGCAACAACATAACATAAACATTAATGCCCGTTTTCAATGGCGGTTTAAACCTGCCTCTGATCTGTTTGTAGTTTATACGGATAATTATTATCCTGCTCCGTTGTTTGCAAAAACAAGAGCATTCGTTATCAAGCTGAATTACTGGTGGAATTTATAATTGTATAAAGTAAATTTTTTATCTTGTTCCGGTTGTATCAACAGCGCGTTTTTTGCTTCTTTTCATTTCAGTGCAAACGATTTTTGAACAGCATTTAAAGTAAATAATGCTTTACCGAAATAGTTCAGAATATATAAACAACTTTATTTATTTTTTCTGCATTGCAGTTTTAAAAAAGTCTCCTGTTGCTGTAAGATCGAAATTCCACGACTTGATCATCTGCGGCCACCATTTGGGATCATACACCCATGCCACCCAGCTTATACCATTTTTTTCAAGATAAGTGGTAATGCGTTGGCCATAATGTTCAGCTCCATCAGCAGGATCATTTTTATTGATTTCAAAGCCAATTTCTGTTGCTATAACAGGATATTGTTGCGCAGCAAAACCGAAATCTTCTTCCCACTTAGATTCCCATGGTTGTGAACGTTTAAAAGGATAAGGATGCGTTACATAAGCAATGTTAGCTGCATTGATTGGTTCTTCACGTAATGGTGTAAGATCATACGCCCAATCAAACCCTGCAACAAGTTCAATAGTTTCCGCATCGTAAGATCGAATTAAATGAATAATATTTTCATTCATTTCTTTCCAATTTTTCCAACTTACAGTACCTAATTGACCGTGATAGGTTGTCGGCTCATTAAAGAGTTCGTAAAAAGCAACAGTGTTATTATCTGCAAAATGTTTAGAGATGGTTCGCCAGAATTCGTAAGTTTCTTTTTTAGTTGTATTGTACATCGGGTCCTGGAATAACTCCATTTCAAGGTTGCCAATAGAATGCCAGTCAATATCAACATACAAATTCAGATCAGTACACCAGCTTACGGCAGAATCAAGTAATATTAAATAATCCGATGCAGTTCTTTCGCGCCACGAAACCGGGTGCACCGGAATGCGCACCAGCATCGTACCAATATTTTTCACCTGTTCAAAAAGATGTTTATTCCAATGGCCTTCATGTTCAATTTTATCCGGATCGGCAATAGAAACGCCGCGAAATAAAACAGAATCGCCATTGGCATTTATAAATTTGTTGCCGCTCACTTTTATTAATGAAAGTTGTTTTGCTTTTGGATACGTTTTGCTTTGAGGTACCGGCGGCTCATTCCACCAGGCCTGAAAATTTTTTGCGCTTGTTTGAGAAAAGCAACAATCACAAATCGTTAAAAGCGCAATGAAACCTGTATAAACAATGCGTTGTAGTTGCATAAAAAACTTTATGATGTAAATTTAACGTCTCACACAATCAGTTCCACTTTTAAAGGGGAATTGAAATGTTGATAACTATTTCTTACCCGCATTAATATCCACACTCAGGCACAGAATACTAATGGCTGCTGCAACTCCGTTATATTTGTTATCGTGATAGTGCTATGGCAAACCGGCTAAAGAAGAATATAATCAAAGCGCCCAGCGCTGAAAAATTAAATCCTGACAAAGAAGCGAACGTAACCGTTCAGGAAGTGGTTAAAGACGAACGCACCGCAAAAATTGCAGGCGCTGTTTCTTTGTTGTTCGCAGTCTTTCTTTTTATCGCATTTATTTCTTATTTCTTTACCTGGCAGCAAGATCAGACCGAAGTATTTAAATCGGGCATAAAAATATTTTTCAATAAAGATGTGCATGTACAAAACCTGTTGGGTGTTCTTGGCGCCTATATGTCGTACATTTTTATGTATAATGGATTTGGTGTTGCATCTTTTTTGTTTTGCACTTTCTTTTTTGTGCTTGGTGTGAATTTATTGTTTGGAAAAAAGGTTTTCAATATTGCACGTAATCTCCGTTATCTTATTGCAGGCTTAATTGTATTAAGCGTAACATTTTCATTCTTTTTCAGAAGCAGCCAGTTTTCGTGGGGCGGCGCAGCAGGTGAACTGATGGAAGGCTGGCTCGTAAATTTTATCGGAAATATTGGCACCGGCGCTTTGCTTATTCTAACTTTTACTGCTTATATTATATGGCGTTTTAACCCGCAATTTAAACTGCCTGAACGCAAACAAAATTTAGCCGCTGCAACAGCGGAAGTTGATGATAACAACCCGGCATTTAATGAGGAATATGAACGATCTTATTTTGCTCCGGAAGAAACTATTTCAATAAATGAAAAATATGCTTCAATAAAAGATGATGAGTTAATAAATAATAACAGGCTGAAAAATGATGATGGTAATATTGTAGTAATAATGCCTGAGGCCAACGTTCACGATGCAGATATTGATCTTATTGAAAAAGACACAGATGATCTTTTGATCGATAATAATTTTAAAAAGCCGGACAATTCGCAATCGCTGGTTTTAGATGGACAGGCTCTTCCTGTAAAACCAAAAAGATCTGCAAAAGCAGATGAAGATATGCAATTGGAAATTAAGGATAGTATTGATGAACAAGAGGTAATTGTTGAACCAACAATTGTAAATGAAGAAGAACCTGCGGTTAATTCAAAATCGCCAACAGTAAATTATGAACCAACACTTGACCTAAGCAATTATAAATATCCTTCGCTTGATTTATTAGAAGCACACGGCAGCGAAAAAATTGTGCATGATCCCGCAGAACTGGAAGCGAATAAAAGCCAGATCATATCAACGTTAAAGAATTATGATATAGCTATTCAGCGCATTAGCGCAACTGTTGGTCCAACAGTTACATTGTATGAGATTGTTCCTGCACCTGGCGTTCGCATAAGCCGAATAAAGAATTTAGAAGATGATATTGCGTTGAGCTTGGCTGCGCTTGGTATTCGTATCATCGCTCCGATTCCCGGTAAAGGCACGGTTGGTATTGAAGTGCCGAATGTTCGCAAAACTGTTGTAAGCATGAAAACTTTGCTTGCATCAGACAAATTTCAAAACAATAATTTTTCATTGCCAATT
>JAFBAF010000343.1 GCA_019247895.1 Parafilimonas sp.
CAAAACATAAGCATAAACAATTTATTTATGCAGATAATACAGATTATGTTTCTATGGCATGCTATGTAGGTTCTGATAAAGACAATAATATAAAATATCATTTCAAGCCATTTACAGCTTTAGGATTAGCTGAATCAAAGAAAGTTCCGCAATCTGAATTTCAAGACGGTATCAGCTATAAATTGAATTGGGTATTAAAACCGGGGATGAAAGTTATTTTGCTTAAATCGAAAGATGAAGAAATTAAACTTATACAAAATCATGAGTTATTAAAACGAATATATAAGATTAGTACTGTTTATCCAATATACCAAGGAAAGTATGAATTTTTTTATGCTGATGCTGACTATCGTTTGAATGTTGTTAGCACAAACATTAAATTACCAAAAAGAGGTAAAGAAACAAATTTTGAAATGCCAACAACCAATCCTTTAATAAGGCTAAACTTATCAAAGCAAACTTTTTTAATTGAAGGCAAAGACTTTGAAATAAAACCTGATGGAACAATAAACTGGAAATTTTAAACAGCTATGATTAAACGCACTATCTGCATAGAGAACCCTTGCCACCTCAAATGCCGCAACGAGCAGTTGGTTGTAGATTATCATCACGTAAAAGGTTATGAAAATCTCCCAGAAAAAACAGCCCCGATAGAAGATATAGGTATTGTTATTTTAGAGCACCAGCAAATAACCGTCAGTCAATATCTGTTAGATAAATTAGTGGCGAATAACGCCGCTGTAATTATTTGCAATGAAACACATCATCCAAGCGGAATGTTGTTGCCGCTTGAAAGCAATACCATTCAAAGCGAAAGATTCCGTGCTCAAATAGAAGCAACCGAACCTTTGAAAAAACAATTATGGCAACAAACAGTGAAAGCAAAAATTTCTAACCAGGCTGTTGTACTTAAAAAATGGGATATTAAGCACAATTATTTAAAAAGTTTATCACACGAAGTAAAAAGCGGTGATGCAGGTAACAACGAAGCAAAGGCTGCAGCTTATTACTGGAGTCATTTGTTTCCCGATGCCTGGCAGTTCTTCCGCAAACGCGAAGGGCCGCCGCCGAATAATTTATTGAATTATGGTTACGCCATTTTAAGAGCAACTATGGCAAGAGCAATAACAGGTGCAGGTTTGCTGCCTGCGCTTGGTATTTTTCACCGCAACCGTTATAATGCTTATTGTTTGGCTGATGATATAATGGAGCCTTATCGCCCATTTGTGGATATGATTGTAAGGAATATTATTCATGCAACTTCAGCCGTTGAAACGCTTACACAGGAGTTAAAAGTGCAATTGCTTAAACTGCCAACAGTTGATGTTTTGTTAGATGGAGAAACAAGCCCGCTGATGATTGCTACACAACGCACTGCGGCTTCACTTGCCAGATGTTATACAGGGGAACAACGTAAATTGCTTTATCCTGAAATGCCATGAAATACTGATGACTTTAATAACACTTAAAACGAAATTATCTTATGAGCATTGCATCTGGCAATGGAAAAACGAATTGCACAGATGAATGCAACCAGATTAAATGCATACCGGATTATGTGGGTATTAGTTTTCTTTGACTTGCCAACCGAAACAAAAAAAGAAAGAAAAATCTACGCTGACTTCCGCAAAAAAATTATGCAGGATGGATTTGCGATGTTCCAGTTTTCAATCTATTTACGTCATTGCAGCAGCCTGCAAAATGCAGAAGTGCATATAAAACGTGTGAAAAAGATATTACCTGAAAAAGGACACATTGGGATTATGACCATAACCGATAAGCAGTTTGGAATGATGGAAATATTTTATGGGAAGAAATTAGCGGAACGGCAGGATATTCCGCAACAACTTGAATTATTTTAAATGCGTTTATTACAAGTCGTCATTCCCCTGAAAACGGGAATCTCATATTTGGGATTTACAAGAGCAAAAAGTCTTCACGCTATAAAAACGTAAAGACTTTTAAACTCATTTTTTTGTTCCTATTTTCTTCTAAAACCCTTACTCTACAAGGGTTTCGGCTTAAACTGGTTGTTGTCAAAGATCATAAGAACAAAGTTTGAAAGCAAATCACAACTTTTCTCCATCTTTCTAAAAATCTTCTTAGTTGTTGTCAAAGATCATAAGAACAAAGTTTGAAAGCAAATCACAACCTTTTCACCTACGTTGATTATTAGTTTTTTGTTGTTGTCAAAGATCATAAGAACAAAGTTTGAAAGCAAATCACAACCATGAGGAGTAACTACCTCGATTGTCGTTAGTTGTTGTCAAAGATCATAAGAACAAAGTTTGAAAGCAAATCACAACTAGGAGGCTGTTGTATAGTCTGATGGGGCAGTTGTTGTCAAAGATCATAAGAACAAAGTTTGAAAGC
>JAFBAF010000018.1 GCA_019247895.1 Parafilimonas sp.
GATTGGATGGTGTGTGTTGGCTTATTGCATGACATGGGCAAAGTGTTGTGTTTGTTTGGTGAACCGCAGTGGGCTGTTGTTGGCGATACTTTTCCTGTTGGTTGTGCTTATTCAGATAAGATTGTGTATCCTGAATTCTTTAAAAATAATCCTGATTATTCTGATGAACGTTACAACACAAAATATGGTGTGTATGTACCTAATTGCGGATTAAGAAATGTAACAATGAGCTGGGGTCACGATGAATATGTTTATCACATCGCAAAAGATAGTTTGCCTGAAGAAGGTTTATATATGTTGCGTTATCATTCATTTTATCCCTGGCATAAAGAAGGAGCTTATGATCATTTGTTAGATGATCATGATCGCAAAATGCTTAAATGGGTAAAATTGTTTAATCCGTATGATCTGTATTCAAAAAATCCGACGCCGCCAAACTGGAAAGAATTAAAACCGTATTATGAAGACCTCGTGGCAAAATATTTGCCCGCAGAGTTGAAGTTCTAATGAAATAATCCGGCTAATTAATACAATGCTTTTAACCAAAAGTATTAATTACAACATTGCATAATTAATTATTTTAAAAGCATTTCCTTAATTTGCCTTGCTGATATGAAATTGTTTTCTCCCACCATATCAAAGCTTGTACGTTTGCGCTATAGCAGCATCGAAGAATGGATGATCGATCCGTTTATTGCTCAACGCGAAATTTTACAAGACCTCGTTACCCATGGACAACATACAGCCTTTGGCCGGCAACACAATTTCAAAAATCTCTTTACCATAAAAGCTTTTAAAGAAGCTATTCCAATACATGAATACGATGATATAAAGCCATGGATAAAAAGATTAATGAATGGTGAACAGCATCAACTTTGGGATTCGCCTGTAAATTGGTTTGCAAAAAGCAGCGGCACCACAAGTGATAAAAGCAAATTCATTCCTGTTACAGAAGAAAGTTTGGAAGACTGTCATTACCAGGCAGGCAAAGATGTGCTTACCCTATATTACCAGTTTAATCCCGAAAGTAATCTGCTTACAGGGAAAGGGTTGGTAATTGGCGGAAGTCACCAGGTAAGCCAATTAAACGAAGAAATTTTCTTTGGCGATCTAAGTGCTGTATTGATGCAAAATATGCCGATGTGGGGTCATTGGATAAGAACTCCGGAGCTTTCTATTGCTTTACTGGATGAATGGGAAAAGAAAATTGAATCGCTGGCACAATCAACCATACTTGAAAATGTAACTTCTATTTCCGGCGTTCCAACATGGACACAAGTTCTGATAAAACGCATTCTTGAAATAACAGGTAAACAAAACCTAAAAGAAGTTTGGCCGAATCTTGAATTGTATATGCATGGCGGCGTTTCATTCACACCTTATAAAGAAAATTTCAAAAAATTGTTGGGTAATGATATTTGCTTTATGGAAATGTACAACGCAAGTGAAGGTTTTTTTGCGGCGCAGGATAATTTGGATGAAGAAGGTATGTTGCTGTTTTTGAATCATGGAATTTTTTATGAATTCATGCCTGTGAGTGAATATGGAAAATCCAATCCCGAAACAGTCGGCTTGCATAAAGTAGAGTTGGGGCAACGATATGCATTGGTCATATCAACCAACAGCGGTTTGTGGAGATATTTAGTTGGAGATACAATCCAGTTTACATCATTAAACCCGTTTCGCATAAAGGTTACCGGCAGACTAAAACATTTTATCAATGCGTTTGGTGAAGAAATTATTGTTGAAAATACCGATACAGCCATTGCCGCCGCATGCGAAAAAACAGGCGCTGTTGTAAATGATTATACAGCTGCACCGGTTTATTTTAGCGAAGACAATAACGGAGCACATGAATGGTTGATTGAATTTGAGAAAGAGCCGCACAATTTAGAGCAGTTTATTTATGAGCTCGATTCTTCATTAAAAAATGTAAACAGCGATTATGAGGCGAAGCGGCATAAAAATATTGCACTCCGTATGCCGGTTATACATGTATTGAAAAAAGGCATCTTTAATAAATGGTTAAAACAAAAAGGTAAATTAGGCGGCCAGCATAAAGTACCAAGACTTAGCAACGACCGAAAATACATGGATGAAATTCTCTCTATAATTTAATATGCATTCACCGGAAACTGCGCATACTTGCAAAAACTGCGGCAACATTTTTAATGGAAATTATTGCAATGAATGCGGCGAAAAAGTTTATACAGAACATGATAAAACTGTACTGCACTTTTTTGAGGATGCCGTTCATTTTCTAACACATTTCGACAGCGGTTTTTTAAATAACATAAAAACAATATTTACAAAACCCGGAAAATTTTCTTTTGATTACTGCGAAGGAAAACGAAAAAAATATTTGAAGCCATTATCATTTTTTATGGTACTGGTTGTTTTGTATTTGATTTTTCCAATGGCTACAGGCTTAAACATGCCTTTCGATTTTTACCTGCGGGATAAAAATTATGCACAAAAATTGCTTGAACATAGAACCGGCGTTAAAGTAGATAGTTTGTACAATGAAATTTTTAAGGCTTCCGGCAAAATTAATTTTTCCTCTCCGCAGGCGAAGTATGTTTACCAGGTCAGTTACGCAGATTCAATTTTGCATCGTTATCCAAAAATAGTTTCATTAGAAAAAAACTATGATCACCTTTCAGAAAAAACATCAAAAATTTTATTACTCGTAATTATACCGCTTACGGCACTGGCTTTATATGCGGTATCGTTTTATAAGCGACGGTACTTTTTTGATCATCTTGTAATGGCAACTGAATTAAATTCTTTTTTTGTAATGTTCGACTTTCTCATCACGCCATTAATAATAAAATTTGCGGTTATTGTAGCTCCGGGTATTATTACACATTTTTCTGATGAAGATGTTGGCATTTTGTTGTATGTAATATTCGCGGTATTTTCTTCCATTGCTTTCAGGCTTTTTTATAATGAGGCATGGTATCTTTCTATTCCAAAAGCAATATTTATAGCTTATATACATTCACAAATTATACAGGTAGTCTATAAGTTTCTATTATTCACGGTTACTTTATATTTATCAAAATAATATGAGCCCCCCTGCTAACGAATCTCTGCACAAAGAATTTGAGCTGGAAAGAATGATACTTTTCAGCGATGCTGTTTTTGCAATAGCTATAACATTGCTGATACTCGAAATAAAATTTCCCGAACTGCCGGAAAATTTTAAAGGCATTAATATCTTTAAGTTTTTAAAGCCAACGCTCATCCATTTTTTAGCGTTTGTAATTAGCTTCTTTTTTATTGGTATGAGCTGGTCGAGGCATTTAACGCTGTGTAAATATTTAAAACAATATAATAACAAAGTAATTTTTTTCAACCTTTTGCTGCTTTTCTTTATAGTAACTTTTCCTTTTTCTATTTCAGCTTTTATTGAAAACGTCAATTCAAATCTTGTAGTTGCGATTCTTGTTTATGTAAGCAACATATTTTTTGTATTGCTTTCTCAATTTCTTTTTGCGCATTATATCCTTAAAACAAATACTGCTCTGTCTATAAGCAGCAGGCAAGATGAAAAACAATACTTTTATTTAAGATCGAAATATAGCTTTGCAATGATTTTTGCAACACTTATTGTAGTGATTGCGGTAATTATTCTTAGTAATGGTGATAAGTTTGCAATTGCAATAAGCTTATATGCCTTGCCTTTCTTTGCAATAATTTCAAGAAGAAGGTTAAAGAGATATAAACCAAAAACAATTAATTAAGATTATGGTGAAAGATAAAGTTTGTATAGTTACCGGCGCGGCACGTGGCATTGGTGCTGCCATTGTAAAACGGTTAGCGGAAAACGGGGCGCATATTGCATTTACGTATGTAAGCGACAGTAGTGCAGAAAAAGCAACTGCTTTAGAAAATGAAGCAAAAAGTTTTGGTGTAAATGCCAAAGCTTATAAAAGTAATGCCGGCGATTTTTCACAATGCGAAGTATTTGTAAATGATGTGCTGAAAGATTTTGGGAAGGTTGATGTATGCGTCAACAATGCAGGTATTTCAAAAGATAATTTGCTGTTACGCTTAACACCTGAACAATGGGATGAAGTGATGAACGTAAATTTAAAAAGCGTTTACAACATGACGAAGCAGGTCATTCGTCCGATGATGAAGGCAAAATCCGGAAGCATTATTAATATGAGTTCTATTATTGGCATTCGGGGTAATGCAGGCCAGGCAAGTTATGCGGCATCAAAAGCAGGTATTATTGGTTTTACAAAATCGGTTGCGCTTGAATTAGGCAGCAGAAATATTCGGTGCAATGCCATTGCTCCGGGCTTTATAGAAACAGACATGACACATTATTTGAAAGAAGGAACCGCTGCTGAAACATTTTTAAAAGATATTCCTTTGGGGAGATTTGGCAAGGCGGAAGAAGTAGCGGATCTCACTTTATTTTTAGCAAGCGATAAAGGCGCCTACATTACAGGACAGGTAATAAGTATTTGCGGCGGATTAAATATTTAATTAACATGAAAGCATACGAAAAGTTATTGCAGGATAATAAAGCATGGGCAAATGAAATGACGGAACACGATCCGGAATATTTTAACCGGCTTGCGCATATACAAAAACCACAATTTTTATGGATTGGCTGCAGCGATAGCCGTGTGCCTGCAGACAGGATTACAGGAACACAACCGGGAGAAATTTTTGTGCACCGCAACATTGCCAATCTTGTTATTCATACTGATGTAAACTTGCTGAGTGTGTTGGATTATGCAGTCAATCATATCAAAGTAAATCACGTTATTGTTTGCGGGCATTATGGTTGCGGTGGCGTTAAAGCTGCAATGACCAATCATGATTACAAATATGTTTTAAACATGTGGCTGCGCAACATAAAAGACGTGTACAGTTTATATAAAGATGAATTGAATGCAATTGAAGATGAAGAACAAAAAACAGACAGGCTTGTAGAGTTAAACGTGAAAGAACAGGTGATGAGACTTGCAAAAACATCCATCATTCAGCGTGCATGGAAAAATGAAAACCGCCCAATGCTGCATGGCTGGGTGTATGGATTAAAAGATGGACTAATAAAAACCATTTTTAACATGCTGCCGGGTTCACATCTTGACAGCATTTATGAATATGATGATTTGTAATAGAAACCTCACCTAAATCCTCTCCAAAGGAGAGGATTTAATCCGCTTCATTAAAGGCATATGATATATTAAAGTTTCTGCCCTTCTCCTTTTGGAGAAGGGTTGGGATGAGGTCTATTTTCCTGTATTATACTTCTCTTCCGCTTCCTCCGCTTTTTTAAAATCAAGCACAACGCCATTAATGCAATAACGCAATCCTGTTGGCGGCGGACCATCTTCAAACACATGCCCTAAATGCGAGCCGCATCTTCCGCAGGTTACTTCAGTACGGCGCATGCCATGAGAATTATCAGGTGAATAAATAATTGAACTTTTAGAAATTGGTTTATAAAAACTCGGCCAGCCGCAACCGCTTTCAAATTTTGTATCGCTTTCAAATAAAGCATTGCCGCAAACCGCGCAATAATAAGTTCCTATTTCTTTTGAAGTTTCATACTCACTGCTCCACGGTCTTTCCGTTCCCTTTTCTCTTGCAATATGATACACTTCAGGCGAAAGCTTTTTCTTCCATTCTTCATTACTTAAAACAACTTTATTTGTGTCAGTATTCGAATAAACATCATTCGCATTTTTCTGTTCTCCGTTTTTCATAACTATTTTATTTGATTCGTTTTTGCAGGAAAAATCATCCTTAAACCACTCAATATAACCAGCCGGCAACTGCTTTTGAATATCATTCCGTGAAAGTTACGAAACGTTTTTTGCTATGGTTTTGTTCGAAAGCCAAGCATGTTGTTAATTTTTTTAAACTTAGCATTTATATTTGCCACTAACGCAGCAACCAATGTTCAATATTATTTTATTCGGACCTCCGGGAAGCGGAAAGGGCACTCAAAGCGAAAACTTAATACGCAAATATGAATTGAAGCATCTTTCAACAGGTGATTTGCTGCGCAGTGAAATTGCCAATCAAACGCCGCTTGGCATTGAAGCAAAAAATTTTATGGATAAAGGTCAGTTGGTGCCTGATGAAGTAGTAATCGGAATGATAAGCACTGCGCTGGAAACAAATCCGCAGGTACAGGGTTTTTTGTTTGATGGATTTCCCAGAACCGATGCACAGGCAGAAGCACTGGATAAATTGCTGCAGCTTAAAAAAACTTCAATTGCTGTAATGCTGGCGCTTGATGTTTCTGAAGATGAATTGATAAAAAGATTATTGAATCGCGGTTTAAGCAGCGGAAGGTCTGATGATATAAATGAAACCGTTATTCGCAGCCGCATTCATGAATATGAAAATAAAACCAAACCCGTTGCCGATTATTATGCAAAGTTTGGTAAGGTAGTTCATATAAATGGCGAAGGTTCCGTTGATGAAATTTTTAATGCGCTATGTGGAGAGATTGATAGACGCAAGTATATAGATATTGTGTCCTGAACAAGCTGGGTTCTTCAGGCTTTTTTTACCTGCCAGTCTTGACTGGGGCTAAGAGAAATTAAATAGACACTTATCAAACCTAATAACTTGAAACGATTATCACATTTAATTTTAAAGAT
>JAFBAF010000046.1 GCA_019247895.1 Parafilimonas sp.
ACTTTATTTAATGCATTGAGCAATGCAAAAGCGCAAGCTGCAAATTTTCCGTTCTGTACAATTGAACCGAATGTTGGCGTAATTACAGTGCCGGATGAAAGATTGTTTGAACTGGAAAAACTAGTGCATCCGCAGAAAGTTGTTCCGGCAACAGTTGAAATTGTTGACATTGCAGGTTTGGTAAAAGGTGCAAGTAAAGGTGAAGGTTTGGGTAATCAATTTTTAGGAAATATAAGAAACACAGATGCCATTATTCATGTGTTGCGTTGTTTTGATGATGATAATGTAATTCATGTTGATGGCAGTGTGAATCCTGTTCGCGATAAAGAAATTATTGACACCGAATTGCAGTTAAAAGATTTGGATACTGTTGAAAAAAAAATAAGTAAATCTGAAAAAGTTTCAAGAACAGATAAAGATGCCGCTGCAGGTTTGGATATATTAAAAGCATTAAAAGCGCATCTTGAACAAGGCAAAAATGCAAGAGCATTTGTTGTTGATGAAAAAGAAAGAATAAAACATATTGATGATTTGTTTTTGCTTACAATAAAGCCGGTTATTTATGTATGTAATGTTGATGAAAAATCTGTGATCAACGGAAATAAATATACTGATGCTGTAAAAGAAAATGTGCAGCATGAAAATGCAGAAATACTATTTATTAGTGCAGCAATTGAAAGTGAAATTGCAGCGATGGATAGTTATGATGACCGCAAGCTATTTTTAGAAGATTTAGGTTTGAAAGAAAGCGGTGTTGTAAGATTGATTCGTTCCACATATCATTTATTAAATCTTGCTACATACTTTACTGCAGGTGAACAGGAAGTTCGTGCATGGACAATTCACCAGGGCATGTTGGCGCCGCAAGCTGCAGGTGTTATTCATACAGATTTTGAAAAAGGATTTATTCGCGCAGAAGTTATTAAATACGCTGACTTTATTAAATATAAAAGCGAGGCTGCTTGTCGCGATGCAGGAAAATTAGCAGTGCAGGGAAAAGATTATTTGGTTGAGGATGGAGACATCATGCACTTTAGGTTTAATGTGTGATAAAAGTTTCAATGGTTTCATTGTTCAAACGTTTCATTGCATCAGGATTTAGGTTTAGTGTTTATAATTAATTATTTTCGTTTTACTTTTTTACCAAAACTATTTTAAACTAAAACCCTTTATGAAGCTAAAATTTACTGTTGTTTTAATTATTGCTTTATTTTCTTTTTTAAAATTTAATGAAGTAAAAGCGCAGGTTAATGTGCAAGACTCTCTTGCGTTGGTTGATTTGTATAATAGTACAAATGGAGCAGGTTGGTATTGGAAATGGTATTTAAATAATCCAGTAGCAACGTGGCATGGTGTGACTATAACTTCAAACAGGGTTACAAATTTATATTTATCTCAAAATCGATTAAGCGGCCTTATTCCTTCATCAATAGGTAATTTAAGCGAGCTTGGAGGGTTGGATTTAAGTTGGAATAATCTAAGCGGTGATATTTCGACCTGCTTTAATAATCTAACTAAATTGTATTATATAAATCTTAATGACAACCATTTAACTGGCAGTATTTCTTTTTTGGCTAAACTTACAAATCCCCGGGATATAGAATTGTCGGGTAATCAACTAAGCGGTAAAATTCCTGTAATTAATTGTGTTAACCTCCATGATATACTTTTAGGTCATAATCAATTAAGTGGAAGCATACCAACATTTGGAAAAGATACAGCAACGGACTCGGACGTAGCCATTGATCTTGATAATAATAATTTAAGTGGAAGTATTAATCATCAATTTGATAGTGTTGTGCATCTTGCTTATCTATTTTTAAATAACAACCAATTGACAGGAAGAATACCTGCTTCACTAAATAAGCTTGTTAGTCTTACTGCTTTGGATTTATCTTATAATCACCTAAGCGGTAAAATTTCTTCTCTTAACAATCTTAACCAAATGCTCTATCTCAATTTGCAGAATAACCAATTCACTTTTGCAGGTATGGAAGATGTAGCGAGCCATTTTTCCAATGCCGTATATTCGCCGCAAGAAAACATTAGCATACAACAAAACGGCAATGTGCTTAAAGTTGCAGCAGGTGGTACTCTTTCAAACAATACTTACAAATGGTATAAAAACGGAGTTTTATTTAAAACTAAAACTGGCAATGCAAGTTTAACTGTAAATAGTAAAGGCAATTATTCAGTTGCAGTTACAAACTCAATTGCAACAGCACTTACATTATATACCGATACCGTTAATTATGCAGGTCTTACAAATTCAAATGCATCGCAACTCAACAATAAAAATAATTTTTCGACAATATCTGTTTATCCAAATCCTGCAAAAACAACAGCAACAATTTTATTTAATGCTGATGGCAAATACACAATAACTGTTACAGATGTTTCAGGAAAAATTTTGCAAACAAAAACTGCTTTTGCTTCGAAAGAAATTAATTCTGTTCAGCTGGATGTAAGCAAATATGCAAGTGGCTTATATTATATCACAATAAACAATGAAACGAACTTATCACAAACGCTTAGTTTAAGCAAGCAATAAAGGCCCGCAAAAACTTATGCTAACAACATTACATGAGATAATAAAAAAATTTACTTAACTGAAATCGGACATTATTCAAAAATATTATCAGAATAGTTTTGGCGATGTATGTAAATAGATAATCTTGCAGAAGTTTAAAAAAGATGAGGATGAAAAGTTTGAGATTGTTGGTTATCGGATTATGAATGCTGGGCGTTTCATTTATTTTGAAACATTATTTTAGTATCAGCGATTTCTTTGACGGAGTTATGAAAGGCATAGCAATCGGACTTATGTTTCTTGCCCTGATTTCACTTCCCGGAACCAACAAAGTAAAGCAGCATAAAAAGCTGAAGCTTTTAAAAATAAATTCTGCCGTGTTCAGGAACCGGCATGATTGAATATTTTATACGGCA